>JAJRSQ010000248.1 GCA_024278725.1 Chloroflexota bacterium | reverse complement strand
GGCAACAATACCGCGGCGGAAACGACCGTCATTTTGCCCCACGCCGACCTCGCCGTGACCAAAATCGGTGCGCCCGACCTCATCGCGGCGGGCAGAATCCTGACCTACACGATGGTCGTCACCAATTTCGGTCCCTCCGCCGCCCAATCCGTCACCCTGACCGACACCGTTCCGTCCACCGTCACCCTGAACACCGTCACCCCGTCGCAGGGAAGTTGCACCGGCAGCGCCACCATCGTGTGCGATTTTGGCGCGCTGGCGGCGAATGATACCGTCACCCTGACCATCACCGTGACCCCCACCCAGCTCGGCGTCCTGAAAAATTCCGCCACGGTGGGCGCAACATCCCCCACCGACCGCGACACCGCCAACAATACCGCCACCGCTTCGGTCAACGTCACCCTGGAGGCGGACACCACATTGGGGATGACCGCCGCACCGGCGCCGGTCATCGCGGGCGAGACCATCACCTTCACCATTCCCGTCACCAATTTCGGACCTTCCACCGCCGCGAATATCACCGTCGCCGACGTTTTGCCCGCCGGATTACAATTCAGCGGCGGCTCAGCGGGCTGCGCCGCCATCGGGCAGACCGTCACCTGCCCGGCGGGCACGCTGGCAGCGGGAAACGCCACTGCCGTCACCATCGCCGCACAGGTTTCACCCGCGCGGACGGCAACCATCAACAACACCGCCACCGTATTCAGCGACCAGTTCGACCCCGCCACCGGCAACAATACCGCCGCGACCGCCACCGCCGTATCCACCCGCGCCGATTTGCAACTCACCCAAACGGACGCGCCCGACCCCGTGAACGCCACCGAAACCGTCACCTACACCCTCACCCTCACCAATGCCGGACCGTCGGACGCGCAATCGGTGGTGCTGACCGACACCTTGCCGCTCGGTTTTGCGGTACAATCGGCGGCGGGATGCACCACCATCGGGCAGGATATCACCTGCCCCATCGGCACACTGGCGGCGGGCAATACCGCCGTGCGGCAAATTATGGTGCAGGTCGATGGTGATACGGCGAGCACGTTCAACAATTCGGCGGGCGTGTCATCCGCCACCACCGACCCCGACGGGGGGAACAATTTTGCCCTCGAAACGACGACCGTTTCCCCGGCGGTTGATGTCGCCGCGGGGCTGGCGGGCGCACCGAATCCGGTCATCGCGGGTGAAATACTGACCTACACCCTGACACTGACCAACTTCAGCGCGCATCCCGCCACCGGCGTGCAGGCATCGGTGACGCTGCCCGCGGACACGAGCTTCCGCAGCGCATCCGCCGGATGCACCGAGAGCAGCGGCGTCGTCACCTGCGCCATCGGCACGCTGGCGGCAAACAGCGCCACCGCGCGCACCATCGTCGCGGATGTGGACAGCACCGCATCCGCCACCCTGCAAGCGACGGCTTCCGTTTCCGCCGCCGAATTCGACCCGACCGGCGGCAACAATACCGCCGCCGAAAATACCGCGCCGGCAACCGCCGCCGACCTGTCGCTCGCCATCGCCGCCCCCACCGACGTTCACATCAACCACACATTTTCGCTCACCTTCACCATCGCCAACGCGGGAGCCTCCGCCGCCGCGAGCGTCACCCTTTCCGCCATCCTGCCGGGGAATTTTTCCGCCGATAGCGTCACCCCGTCGCAGGGGTCTTGCCCGGACACATCACCCCTGCTTTGCACGCTGGGGGGGATTGACCGGGGCGCGTCCGCGCAAGTGGTCGTCACCGGCAGAGCCACCGTCACCGGCACACTGCACATCACCGGCAACGTCGGCAGCGCCACCGCCGACCCCGCCCCCGGCAACGAGTCGGCGCAGGCGGACATCGCCGTGAAAATCAATCGCATTTTCTTGCCGCTGGTGCTGAAGCCGCTGCCGGTTCAGCTTTCGGTATTCAACGACAACACCGGCGGCGATGTCTTCTTCGAGGTCATCGGCGCGGGGGTGAGTTGCACCGTTCCGAACAACAGCACCCAATTCTGCGGCACATTTGAGCCGGGCACATATCAGGTACGCGTCAACAGCGCGTGCGGCTCGGCGATTGTCTCCAAAACCTATGAACGCGGTCCCGTGACCACACGCATCTTCTGCAATTAATCGAGTTATTGAACTATGCTGAAACAACATCCATCCACCGAATCATTTTTCCAATATCGCGGCGCGTTGCCCACCGGCGCACCGTCATACATCACCCGCCCCGAAGATACCCGCCTGCTGAGCGCCATTCGGAGCGGCAAACTGTGCTGGCTCACCGCCCCGCACCATCTGGGCAAATCAAGCATGGTCGCCCGCGCCGCCGAGACACTGCGCGCGCAAAATATCGGCGTGGCAGTGGCGACGCTGGCGGGCAGCAGCGGCTCGGATGTGGATGAAGCGCAACTCTATATGCTCCTCCTGCGGCGGTTGAAAGCAGACCTTTCGCTGATGGAGGATGTGAGCAATTGGTGGCTTTCCTTCGGAGATATGCCACCGGCGGAACGACTGGCGACATTCTGGCGAAATGTGGCGCTGGCGCAAAACAAGCCGGTGGTGTTTTTCATTGATGGCATCGACCCCGGCGTGCATCCCGATTTTTTCAGCGGGCTGTTCACCGCCATCGAAACCGTGTACCGCTCGCGGATTGACGACCCCGGATGGGAGAAATTCAACGTGGTGCTGGTGGGGCAAGCCGCGCCGGAAGATTTCGGCATCGCGCGGGAGGTCTCCCCATTGCACGAAGCGGACATCATCTCGCCGGCGGAATTTTCCGCGGACGATATGGGACATCTGCGGGACGGATTGCCCGACGCCACCGACGAGCAGTGGACGGTGGTGCGGCAGCACGTGTATGCTTGGACGCAGGGGCATCCGTATCTCACCCAGCGGTTGCTGGCGGAAATTGCCCGCATGTGGGATGCCCGCTGGACGAAAGAACGGATTGACGATTTGGTGGACACCCTATTCCTCGGCGCTGAATTTTCGAGCGATGCCAACATCCAATTTGTGGCGAATGCGCTGACCGAACCGTCCAACCGGCATGCGCTGGTGAAGGTTTATAAAAATGTGTGGCAGGAAAAAAGCATCGCTTTTGATGCCCAAAATGCGGTGCATCGCTATCTGGTGTGTATCGGATTGGTTGCCGCCGGAGATAACAATATTCTTCGCGTGCGAAACCGGGTATACCGGCGAAAGTTCAATGCCGGGTGGATAAAAGCGCACCAGCCCTTCAACTGGCGTTTCGGTGCAATCGTCGGGGTGATTTTTCTGTGTCTGCTCGCCGGATTATTCATCAGTTTTTCGTTTCGCCAGCGCGTGGAAACCAACGCTCAGGCGCAAGAACTCATCAATAATGTGCAGATTGCGCCCAGCGCCGACCAAAAATTGGTGAATTTGGCGGCATTGTTCAAATTGAAAGGGTATCAGACCGAAGCCAGAAGTCTGGTTTTCAACACCATGCCCGAAGCTGACATCATGGCGATGCTCGCCCCCGCCGACCCCGTTCCGGTGGGCGATGCGCTGGTCACGGTTGTGCGCGGGCTGTACACCGCGCCCGCCCTCCCCGCCGATGAGCGCGGCGACGCGCTGTTGGCGGCGATGCGCCAACCGTTGTACCTTTTGGAAGGCGACCAATCGCTCGGTGCGGTGGAATTGGATTTGGAAATCAATCAGTGGCTCAAAGGGCGAGACCTCTATCGCAATCAAAAACAATATCAGCGCGCCGTGGACGCCTACAACACCGCGCTGAGCATGCACACCAAAAATCCCGGACTCTATTTCGACCGCGCGCTGGCATACGCTGCATTGGGGCGCACCACCGATGCCTTTCAGGATTTTCAAACAGTTTTAACTTTGGATGAAACGTGGAAAACGCGCATTCAGCAGGCATTGGTGAACGACCCCGTGCTGTATGCCGCCCTGTGGAACAATCAACAAAGTTATGGCGATTTGCTGGTGCTGGCGCCGTCCCCCACCCCCACCCCGACGGCGACCGCCACGCCCACGCCAACCGCAACTTTCACCCTCACCCCCACCCCCGTCCCGCCTACCGCCACGCCGACCATCACCCCCACCCCGACGGTAACGCCCACCCCGACCCGCACGCCCCGTCCGCCCACCGCCACCCCCGCGCGCACGCGGACATTCGCCACCCCCACGCCCTCTTTTTCCGAAGGACGGTTTCTGAACCTCGTCCCCAATTCGCTGGAATTTTCCACCAACGGGGATACCACCTTTGAATGGACGTGGACGGGACCATTGCCGGACGGATACGGATTCGAGATTCGGGTGTGGGCGAACGGCGAGCCGGTTGTGGGCGCGCATGACGCCGTGCGCGACAATCGCGCGGGGATTGTGGAAGCGTTGGGCAACAATCGCTATCGCGCCACCATCAACATCAAAGACGCGCAGGGCGTTCGCCGGCGCACGGGCGAATATTTCTGGACGGTGATATTGATTCAATATCAACCCGGCTACAAAAATATGTACATTCAAGCGCCCGGCGCGCGCCTACGCTTCGACAACAATACCGGCGGGAGCGGCGGGGATGACAACGGCGGCGGGGGGGGCGTCGGCGTGGAATAATTATTGGCTCAATCAGAGTCTAGAGGGAATTTATGAAATGTCATTGCGAGGCGCGTTTTTTGCGCCGACCTGTGCCCCAACGGGGTAAGCAATCTCTGTGAACGTCAGCGGAGATTGCACCCTTCGGGTATTTTCAACTTCGCTTCGCTCGCAATGACAGCCCTCTGAATTCCCAAAGACCCAATAAAGTTTATAGTTTGGAAAGCCCGCTCAAAGCCAGTCGAATCTTCTCTTCGACCGGCTCTTCTTTTGCGGAATCGGGGAGGTTTTGCAGCGCCATTTGCGCCTCGACGATGCTGTAACCCAGCGTGGTGAGCGCCGCCAGCACTTCGCTGTCGCTATCGCTGATGAGCGGCGCGGTGGGCGCGAAAACGTCATCAAACGTGATTTTGCCCTTCAATTGGAAAACAATGTGCTTCGCCTTTTTCGGTCCGATGCCGGGCACACGGGCGAGAATCGCCGCTTCGTTTTGCGCCACCGCCTGCTTCAGTGCCTCCATCGAAAGGGTGGATTGAATCGCCAGCGCAACTTTGGGACCGATGCCCTGCACCTTCAGCAGGGTGCGGAACATCTCCAGCGATTCGGCGTCGGGGAAACCGAACAGCGTCAGTTCCGTTTCGCGGACGTGCAGATGGGTGCGCAACAAGATTGTCTGCCCCGCAGATACGTCATCCAAAACGGGCGTGGGAACATTGACCACGTATCCCACGCCGTTCACATCCACCAACAACTGATTGTCGGTCTTTTCAATTATTTCGCCGCGAATTGAACCAATCATTTTCAGCCATCAGCTGCCGGTTTTCGACGGTCAGCTTTTGTTCAGAGCTAATTTTTAACTGCTAATTGTCTTCCAGCGCCCGCCACCGCGCGGAATGGAGATGGCAAATCGCCACCGCCAGCGCGTCGGCGGCATCATCCGGTTTGGGGATTTCATCCAGATTGAGCAGCAATTTCACCATTCGCTGCACCTGCCCTTTGTCTGCGCCACCATAGCCCACAATTGCCTGTTTGATTTCCAGCGGTTTGTATTCCGCAAGGGATAAATCGGCATTGGCGAGCGCGAGCATTGCCACCCCGCGCCCGTGCCCCACCGAAAGCGCGGTGGTCGTGTTGCGGCTGAAAAAGAGCATTTCCACCGCCGAGGTGTCGGGCTGGTATTTGGCAATGATGGTGGTCAGTTCATCGTAGATGGTTTTCAGCCGCCGGGGAAAGGGCGTTTTGGCGGGTGTGGTCACCACGCCATACGCCACCACTTCCAAATCCTGTCCGCCCGGCGCCAAATCAACCACCCCCCAGCCGGTGATGGCAGTGCCGGGGTCAATGCCGATGGCGCGCATTTACGCCGTTTCCAATTCCGCTAATGCGTCATCGGAGATGCTGAGATTGGTATACACTTTATCCACGTCGTCGGATTCTTCCAGCAGTTCCACCATCGCCATAATGGATAACGTTTCTTTCACGCCGAGTTCGACTTCGTTTTTGGCAAATTGCGACAATTCCGCCTCTTCCACGGTGAAACCCGCCGCTTCGAGCGCTTCGCGCACGGCGTGCAGAGAATCGGGCGCGGTGTAAATTTCGATGACCTCGTCGCTCACTTCCACGTCGTCCGCCCCGGCGTCCACCGCCGCCATAAACACCTCATCGGGGTCAACCCCTTCAGCGGGTACGGTGAGGTAGCCTTTCAGGTCAAACATCCAGCCGACTGCCCCCTGTTCCGCCATATTGCCGCCGTGTTTGTTGAACACCCGCCGCACTTCGGAAAGGGCGCGGTTGCGGTTGTCGGTGGTGCATTTGATGAGCATCGCCACCCCGTGGGGCGCGTAGGCTTCGTAGGTGATTTCCTCCAGCTCGCCGCCCTCCAATTCGCCCGTGCCCCGTTTGATGGCGCGCTCGATGTTGTCTTTGGGCATGTTGGCGCGGCGCGCTTTGTCTATCGCCAGCCGAAGCGCCGGATTCGCGCTGGGGTCGCCACTTTGCCGCGCCGCCAGCGTGATGTCACGCGCAAGTTTGGTGAATATCTTGCCGCGTTTGGCATCTTCCGCACCTTTTTTCCGTTTAATGGTACTCCACTTACTATGTCCGGACATAACATACTCCCCATTGAAATTACGAATTACACGTTATGAATTCGATTCATTATAGAATTGACAGGCAATTTTTACAAACTTCACTCATCTTTGGGGGATGATTTACTTTCGGCAGTTTCCATTTCCATCAATGCCCGTGCCACGGCATCAATGGCAATTTTTTGTTTGCGATATAAATCGGCTTCACTGCGCGCGAGCCGCCGGGCAATATCGCGCACTTTCATCCCCTGAATGAATTTCAGTTCCAAAATATTGTACAGCATCCACTCCGATGCCGTCATCCGTCGCTCGCCATTCGGTTTGGTATTTTCAATCGCCCGCGCCAGAATTT
>JAJRSQ010000247.1 GCA_024278725.1 Chloroflexota bacterium | reverse complement strand
GAGCCATGATGTCCTCCAAATTTATTGATTACCATTCTCTGAAAGTTGAGTCAGGATTATCGGGGCGTCCGGGGTGATGATGACGGTGTGCTCAAAATGGGCGCTCAATGCCCCGTCCGCCGTGCTGATAGTCCAGCCGTCCGCTTCGGTGAAAATTTTGCCGTTCCCCGCCGACACAATCGGTTCAATGGCAACGACCATGCCATTTTCCAACCGTTGGTTGTACCGCCGATGATAAAAATTCGGTACAGTGGGGTCTTCATGGATGGTTTTGCCCACGCCGTGCCCGGTCAACTGCGGAATGATGGCGAATCCGCGCCGCCGCACTTCGCGTTCAACCACCCGCCCGACGGCATTCACCGGCGCACCGGCGCGCGCCATGGTCAGCGCTTTTTCCAGCGCAACGCGCGTTGCGGAAATCAACTTTTGCCCTGCATCCGTCTCCGGCGGCACCTGCACCGTGATGGCAGCATCCGCCATGAAACCGTTGAGTTCCACGGTCACATCAATGGTCAACAAATCGCCGGGCTGGAGCGGCGCATCGGTCGGCACGCCATGCACCGTGCCCCCGTTCACACTGAGGCAGGTTGCGCCGGGAAAATCGTACACCAGTTTGGGCGCAGACTGCGCCCCGTACCGGCGCATACACGCCTCGCCGATGGCGTCCAGTTCGGTGGTGGAGATGCCCGGTTCCACCGCCGCGTGCATCTCGGCGATGGTTCTGGCAACCACCTGCCCCACCGCACGCAGCGCGGCAATATCTTTTTCTTCCGTAGCTATGGTCACAAGTTATCTCTTTTCAAAAATATAATCGGGTTGCTTGCGGATATGATAGCACAGCTTTTCAAAATAGAATAGTGTCAAAAAGAAGTATCCCGTTCATAAAACCGGCGGGAGACGAATGGAGCGGCGGCGAGCGCCACCAGTTGCGCGTACGCCCTTTGGCGGCTGGACAACCCTTTGGTCAAAACGCCGATAGCGCCCTGCTTCTGTTTGGTGTTGTGGTCGCCGGAGAGCGCATCCATCGCCGGACCGAGTTCGCCGCCCTGCCGCATATACGTCACCACCGACGGCGGCAGCAGCATGTTCAGCCCGCCGCCGTACCCCAACCACCCGGTGGCATCGACGATGACACACCACGCGCAGGTCATCACCCCGGCGGGCGAATCTTTGACGCCCCCTTCCAACCCCACGCCCAAATCGGCATTTGTGGCTGCCAGCACTGCCCGCGCGCGGTTCTCCGCCCCGAGCCGGGTTTCATCATCCCCCCACGGCTGTTCCGAAACACCGCTCGGCACGGCAACCGCCACAAATTCCGCATCGGGATATACTTGCCGCAATATCGTTTCCACCGCGGCGCATTTAACGGGGTTCTGCGACCCCACCGCAATTTTGATGGTCATGATTGGTTCCTTTCCGGTAAACTATGACAGGGATTTGCCAGCGGGCAGGTGACGCCCGCCGCGAGCGCCCGCGCCAGAAAATCGCGTTCAATGGCGGGGCGGTTTTCCATGCCGAAGGAGACATTCCGCACCCCAATGGTGACATTCGCGCCGAAGGTTTCCGCCAGCCGGGCAATGGTGCGGAGGGTTTGCGGTACGCGGTTCGGATGCGTTTTCAGCGAGAGCGCCAGCGGGTCGAAGATGACATCGGCGGGGGAAAGCCCGACGCGCACCGCCCGCCGCAATATCTTTTCGGCGATGCGCAGGGTATCGTCGGGAGTGGCGGGAATGCCCCCCTCATCCCAACACAATCCGACCACCGCCGCGCCATGTTCCGCCGCCAACGGCAGTACCGCCGCCAGCGAGTCCGCCATCCCATTGACCGAATTGAGCAACGCCCGCCCGCGATATACTTTCAACGCCGCTGCCAGCGCTTGCGGATTCGCCGAATCAAAACAGAGCGGCACATCCACCGCCGACATCACCGCCCGCACCACCTGCGGCACCAGCGAAACCTCATCCCCCACCCCGCCCGCATTCACGTCCAGCACGGTCGCACCCGCCGCAACCTGTGCGCTCGCCTCCCGCCGCACCATCGAAAAATCACTCGCGCGGAGCGCCGCCGAAAATGCCCGCCGCCCGCTGGGGTTGATACGGTCGCCGATGAGTACCGGCGGCAGCGTTCGGCTGATGCGCACGGTCTTTTTTTCGGATGACAAGGTGGTCACAGCCGGGGGATGGTCTGACATTTGTAATTCACCCTTCGCAATTCGTAACTTGGTATTGCTTGTGCTAAAATAGCGTGCTTATGAATGATATACTCGCTTTTCCACTGCTTCCAACCCTGCTCTTTTTTGCGGGGGCGTTCATTCTGCTGATTTGGGAGCAATTACAATCCTATATACCCGTTTTCACCACAGCGCGCAAATCGCATGTGGGGCTGGCGGTTGCGGTGCTGGTATTTTTGGTGCTGGGGGTGCGGATTGCGCTCCGGCTCACCGATAGTTTTACCGGTCCCCCCACCGTCATCGCCCCGTGGGGCACGGGTGACGGGGTGACCGTGCGCATGGACGGGATGAGTACGGCGTTCCTGTTTGTGCCGGCGCTGCTGCTGGCGGCGGGCTTCGGGGGACGGCAGTTTTTCAACCATGCTGCGCTGCTGGTGCTGGCGGGCGCGTCGGCGGCGGTATTTGTGGCGGCGAATGGCATCGGGTTCAGCGATGCGCTGCTGCTGTTCGATGTGTTCGGGGCGCTGTTTTGGTTGCGCCAAAAACACCCCTCGCTGGCACTGGCGCGATTGCTGCTCTCGGTGTTCACCACCGGCACGCTGATGCTGGCGGCGCTCCCCGCCATCGCCGAATCGGGCACGTATTTGTTCACCGTAGGTTTGTGGTTGCGGCTGACCGTTTTTCCCTTTGCGGAAATCACCGTCTGGGGGAAACGGAACACCATTTCCGCCGAAGCGATGGTCTGGACGGCGTTGAGCACCGCCATCGGTGTGTATATGGCGGCGCGATTTTTGCGCCTCCCCGCCCCGCTATCGGTGCAGGTGCTGGTGGGTGTGGTCGCGCTGTTCAACGCGGCGCTGGTATGGCTGAGCCGAAAAGAATCCACCGCCATCAAATTGCTGCGCATGAGCATCACCCAGCCGGGGTTGATTTTGCTGTTCGCGCCCGTGACCGCCAGTGTGGCGATTGCGCTGGGGTTGGGATACACCCTCGCGCTCGGCGCGCTGTGGTTTTCCCCGAAAATCGGCAAGCCGAACTTTTTGGAGCGGCATTGGCTGTGGATATACGCCGCGCCGGTGCTGGCAACCATCACCATCGCCGGTTTTCCGTTCACCTTCGGGTGGATGGCGCATTTAAAATTATACACCCAACTGCTGCAATCCAACCGTATGGGTATTTTGGCGTTGGTGGTGCTGGCAGAAGGGCTTGCCTTTTCGGCACTTTATCATTACTGGCGCGATTTGCTGGCGGGCAACGACCCGCGCGAAACGGCATTACTGACGGCGTTGGTGGTCACCATCCCCTTTTTGCTGCCGGGGGTGGCGGGCATCACCTTCAACATCATCACCGGCATCCCGTTTGAAGGCTTGAGCAGTCCGCTGGTCTCCGGTGTGCTGTGGAATCTGGCGCTGGTGTGGGGCATCGCGGCGATTGCCGGATACGGGCAAGCATGGATCATTCGCCGGTTGGCGCTTTCGCCCGCGATGATTGATGCGATTTTGCAATTGGATTGGCTGTGGCAAACCGTTCGCCCGTGGTGGCGCGCCGGAGAAAACGGCGTTTTGCGGCTCAAAGCGGTGTTTGAAGGCACGCACTATCTGGGCTGGGCATTTCTATTGACTCTGGTTGGAATTTTAGTGGTGATTTTACAGTGAACATTCCCTCACTCGCCGATATTTTCACATGGCTCATCGGCATCCCCGTTGAATATACCACGCTGATATTCTTCCTCACGGGGAGTATTTTATTGCTGGCGCATGATTGGCGCGTGTCCGTGCTGGCGCTGGTGGGGCAATATCTGACCATGGGCGCGGCGCTGGTTTACTTGGTCAAACCGGAAATCGCCGCCGCCAAAGTGCTGGTCGGGCTTTTCATCGGGCTGATGCTCTATCTTTCGGCGCGGCAAGCCGGGTGGCGGCAGAAGCTCGCCCGGTCTGCCCACCCCCTGCGGGCGCTGATGGGCACATCCGGCGGCGCGGCATTCCCCCCCGGCAGAGTCTTTCGGCTGGTGGTCACATTGCTGCTGATGGTCACCGCTATTTCGCTGGGGCAATCGTACCCCATCGGCGATTTGCCCAACGCCACCGGAATTGCTGTTTATTGGCTGGCGCTGGTCGGGCTGACCCTGTTGATTCTATCCGAAAATCCGTTGAAGGTCGGACAGGGATTGCTCACCGCCATCACCGGCTTTGAACTGTGGTATACCACGTTGGAAGGCAGTCTGCTGGTGGTGGGATTGTGGGGCGTGGTCAATTTACTTCTGGCGCTGGCAGTCGGCTATCTGGCAATTATTCGCGGCGGAGAGTTGGAGGAAGATTTTTGAGCGGTGAATTCTCGTCCGGGATGGTCTTCGCCATCCCCCTGATTTTCATACCTGTCATCTATCTTTTGCGCCGCTGGCGGGTTGGTGGCTGGCTGGCGATTCTGCTCGCCCTTTCGACGGCGTTTCTGGTCACCCGCTATGCCCCCGCCGAACCCGCCAACATGTTCGGGCGCGCGCTCATCACCGATGCCCTGTGGACGAATACCGTCGCCCTGCTCTTTCTGGCGCTGGCGGGATTGTTCACCCTGTCGCTCAGTGTGCCGCAGGGCTGGACATTCTATCCGGTGGGGCTGACGGTGGTCGCCACAGTGAGCATGGCGCTGGCAGTGCCGCATCTGGGCATCGCCGCGTTGCTGGTGGAAATTGCCGTGCTGCTGACCATTTTCGTCATTCAGGGAGGCAGACTCGGTTCGGTACGGGCGGCACAGCGATTTTTGGTGATGTTCACCCTCGCCGTGCCCCTCTTTTTGCTGGTCGCCCGCCACCTCGATGCGTTTCACGACAATTTTGACGACCCCGCATTTGTGGCGCAAATCGCGCTGCTGTCCGCCGGCGGCTTCGCGCTGTGGCTCGGCATCGCGCCCCTGCACGGCTGGCTCAGCGCCATTGCCCGCGAAGCGCAACCGGGCATCGCCGCATTCGCGTTCATCGTTTTCCCCACCGCCGCCATCTTTTTGATGCTGCGTCTGCTGGCATCATCCCCGTGGCTGTTGTCGGTGGCGCACACCCGCGACGTGCTGTTGTGGGGCGGCGCGCTCAGCGTGCTGGTCGGGGGAATTTTCGCCAGCGTGCAAATTTCATTTTCCCCGCTGATGGGCTATGCTGTCCTCTTCGATTTGGGCACGCTGGTGATGGCGTTCGGGCTGCAAAACCGCATGGGTGTTGCCGCCATTCTGTTCGGGCTGGCAGGGCGAATGGTGGCGCTGGTGCTGTTGGGCAATACCACCGCCATATTGAATCACGCCGCGCGCGCCGAATCGTTCGCCGCCATGCGCGGGCTGGGGCGAAAATTCCCCGTCGCCACCGCCGGGCTGATGGTTGGCGCGGCGACGCTCGCCGGTGCGCCCCTCACCGCGGGGTTCATCACCCGTTGGCTCACCGTGCAATCGCTCGCCCCGCTGGACGCCCGTTTCCCGTTTTTGCTGCTGATTGGCAGTCTGGGCGTCACCATCGGCTATGTGCGCGGGCTGTGGGCGCTCATCGCGCCGCCGGAAAAGGGGAGCGCGGTCACCATCCTGCCCGCAATGTGGCTCAACCGCGCGGTCATCATCATTTTAGGCGGGGTGAGTCTATGGTGGGGTTTATTCCCCGAAAAAATGCTGACGCTGGCGCAAACACTGGCGCGAGGGGTGTTTTAGTTGGCTGTCAGCTTTCAGCTTTCAGCTTTCAGCCAAAACCGAATGCCGAAAACCGCGTTCAAAGGAGGAGTAATCATGCAAAAAATCGTTGAATGTGTTCCCAATTTCAGTGAGGGGCGACGCCCGGAGGTGATACAGGAAATCGTGGACGCCATCGGCGCGGTGGACGGGGTGAAAATCCTCGATTATTCATCGGACGCCGACCACAACCGCAGTGTGGTGACTTTTGTCGCGCCGCCGGAAACGGTGGGCGAGGCGGCATTCGCCGGGATTGCCAAAGCCGCCAAGCTGATTGATATGACCCAACACACCGGCGGGCATCCCCGCATGGGCGCGACGGACGTCTGTCCCTTCATCCCCATCAAAGGGGTGACGATGGATGAATGCGTGGCAATCGCCAAAGCCGTCGGGCAACGGGTGGGCGATGAACTCGGCATTCCGGTGTATCTGTATGAAAAAGCCGCCACCCGCCCGGAACGGGAAAATCTGGCGAAGGTGCGGAAAGGGCAATACGAAGGCATCCGCGATACCATCGCCACCGACCCCGCCCGCACCCCCGATTTCGGTCCCGCGAAAATGGGCACGGCGGGCGCGACCGCCATCGGCGCGCGGCAGTTTCTCATCGCTTTCAATGTTTATTTGAACACCGACAACGTGGAAATCGCCCAAAAAATCGGGAAGGCGGTGCGCCATTCCGGCGGCGGATTGCGTTTCGTCAAAGCGATGGGGCTGGAAGTGGACGGCAAAGCGCAGGTGAGCATGAACCTCACCGATTTCACCCACACGCCGATTTTCCGCGTGGTGGAGATGATTCGCCGCGAAGCCGCGCGGTATGGCGTGGGCATCGCCTCCACCGAACTGATTGGGCTGATTCCCCAGCAGGCGCTCATCGACGCCGCCGTGTGGTATCTGCAATTGGACGGTTTTTCGCCGGAGCAGGTGCTGGAAAACCGGCTCACGGGCGAATAGCTCCCTCAACTCCCCAAAAAACGCGCTTTCCGTCACGGTTGGCGCGTTTTTTCATTTGACGTATCGCCGCTTCTGCCTACACTTTCTATCATCAATTTAGCCACTGTAACCCATCTTACGGCACTCGCGCGCCATTTGCGATACGATAACCCCATCGTGCCGCAGGCACTGCCTTTCATCTCAATTCTCATCCACCGTGGAGGAAGCTATGAATTATCCCATGCACCCGGATTTAAAAATCGGCAATAAATTTCCCAATTTCACCCTGCCCGACCACACCGGGAAAAAACAACAACTCTCAAAATTACTGCGCGGTTTTCCCGGCGTGTTGATTTTCAGCCGGGGATATTATTGCCCCAAAGACCGGCGACAGCACACAAATTATGTCACCCATCTGCAACCGGAATTCCGGGTGAATTATTGCAAAATGATCACCGTCTCGGTGGATGACCCGATGAACGCCAACGAAATGCGGGACGCGCTCGGCGCGGATTGGACTTTTCTGCTCGACACCGACCGCACGCTGTTGCACGAATTGGAAATGACCGACACCACCGACCCCGTTCACGGGGAAGTGTTCATCCCCTACACCTTTATTTTGGATAAAGACCGCACCATCTACAAAATTTATAACGGTTGGTGGTTTCTGGGTCGCCCGACCGTCGAGGAGATTCGCATGGATTTGCGCGCGGTGATGAGCTGCCGCCCGGATTGGGTTTACCACCGAAAGTGAGCCGCCGTGCCCGCCACCATCAATGCCTCGCAACAAAATTTCCCGTCGCCGGTGATACGGATTTTTGAGACCCCCACCGCGCTGGGAGACGCCGCCGCGCGGGACATCGTCGCCTGCGCCGCCGAAGCCATCGCCGCGCGGGGACGGTTCGCCGTCGCCATTTCGGGCGGCTCACTGCCGAAGCTGGTCTTCCCCGCGCTCATCGCCGCCGTGCCGCGCCGGCAATGGGCGGGATGGCACATCTTTTGGGTGGATGAACGGATGGTTCCCCCCACCCACGCCGACAGCAATTTCCGACTGGCGCGGAAAATATTGTTCGACCACGCGCCCATTCCGCCAGAACAGATTTTTCCGCTCGACACCACCCTGCCCGCCGAAGAAGCCGCTCGAAAATACCAAAAAATCATCGAAACGACGGTGGGCAATCCCCCAAAATTTGACGCAATTTTGCTGGGCATGGGTCCCGACGGGCACACCGCGTCCCTTTTTCCGGGGCATCCATTGCTGGCAGAAACCACCCGCCGGGTCGCGCCGGTGTTCGATTCGCCGAAGCCGCCGCCGGAGCGGGTGACGCTCACCATGCCGGAACTGAATCGCGCCCGTTGCATCTTTTTTATTGTGACCGGCGGCGGCAAAGCCGACATCCTGCCGCGCGTGCTATCGCCGTCGCCCAATGAAACGCCATTGCCCGCAGCGATGGTTCATCCCCCGGAAAACGCCGTGCGGTGGTATCTGGATGCCGCCGCAGCGGAGAAGATATAGTTGTCGGTTTTCAGTGGTCAGCAGTCAGCTATCAGCGGTCAGAGGGCTGAAAGCTGAATGCTGAATGCTAAACACCACTAAAAGGAGATTCACATGAAAATTGCAATGATTGGTTTGGGAAAAATGGGCGGGAACATGGCGCAACGATTAATTCGGGGCGGGCATGACGTCATCGGGTATGCCCGCTCGGAAGCGTCCATCGCCGCCGCTGAAGCCTTTGGCGCGGAGGGCGCACATTCGCTAGAGGAAATTGCCGCCAAACTGCCCGCCCCTCGCATCGCGTGGGTGATGGTTCCCAGTGGCGACCCCACCGAGCAGACGGTGCGCGCGCTGGCAGAGCTGTTTTCGGCAGGCGACATCGTCATTGATGGCGGGAACAGCAATTACAAAGATTCTATGCGGCGCGGGGCAATGCTGGCGGAAAAGGGCATCGGTTTTGCAGATGTGGGAACCAGCGGCGGCGTGTGGGGGCTGGCGGAAGGGTACAGCATGATGATTGGCGGCGAAAAGGAGACGGTGGAACACCTGCGCCCACTCTTTGAGACGCTCGCGCCCGCCGTGGATTTGGGCTGGGGGCATGTGGGACCCGTCGGCGCGGGGCATTTTGTCAAGATGGTACACAATGGCATCGAATACGGCATCATGCAGGCATACGCCGAAGGGTTTGAGTTGATGGGGCAGAAAACCGATTTCGGGTTGGATTTGCATCAGATTTCCGAAGTTTGGCGCTACGGCAGTGTGGTGCGCTCATGGCTGCTTGATTTGACCGCCGCCGCGCTGGCGGAAAATCCGAATTTGGACGGCATCGCCGCTTATGTCCCCGATTCGGGCGAAGGACGCTGGACGGTGATGGAATCCATCGAATTGAGCGTCCCGATTCCGGTCATCACATTGGCGCTGCAACAACGCTTCCGCTCCCGGCAGGATGCCCCCTTCGGCGCGAAACTGCTCTCCGCAATGCGCAACCAGTTCGGCGGACACGCCATCAAAAAAACGGATTGAGGAAAAGGAG
>JAJRSQ010000246.1 GCA_024278725.1 Chloroflexota bacterium | reverse complement strand
TGTTCGCGCCCTCGGAGGTGCTGAAACGCCGCGCCGCCGCCATCATCGACCCAATGCGCGGGCATCCGGGCTTCATCTTCAACCTGGGGCACGGACTGCACAAAGAAACCTCGCCCGAAAAAGTGGCGGAATTGGTGGATTTTGTGCATAAATACAGCAAATGACGAGCAATGAGATATGAGTGACGTTTTTCTCGTCATTCGTCATTGGAGATTGGAGATTTTAAACTTTGAACTCGAAACCTGAAACCCAAAACCCAAAACCCGACGCCCTGCTCCTCCTTTCCTTCGGCGGACCGGAAGGGCAAGATGAGGTCATCCCTTTTTTGAAAGGGATTGTGGGCGACCGTGTGCCGCGCGCGCGGCTGGAAACCGTCGCCGAGCATTACCGTCTGTTTGGCGGCGTGAGTCCCATCAACGCCCAAAACCGCGCCCTGATTGCCGCGCTGACAGAGGATTTCACCGCGCACGGGCTGGATTTGCCCATCTATTTCGGCAACCGGCACTGGAAACCGTTTTTGAAAGATGCCCTGCGCCAAATGATGGCGGACGGGGTGAAACGGGCGACGGTGTTCATCACCGCCGCATATGATTCATACGTGAGCTATCAGCTTTATTTGGATGAACTCGCCCGCGCCCAAGCCGAAATCGGCGCGGAGGGGATACAGTTCACGCCCCTGCCCGTCTTTTTCGACCAACCCGGCTTCATCAACCCGAACATCGAGCACGTGCGGGCGGCGCTGGCGCAACTCCCCGACGGGGCGCACATCGCTTTCACGGCGCACAGCATCCCCGTGGATATGGCGGAAAAAAGCCCCTACGTGGCGCAACTGACCCACGTGGCGGAGAAAATCGCCGGGGCGGTGGACTGCGACAATTGGCGGCTGGTGTATCAAAGTCGCAGCGGCAACCCGCGCCAACCGTGGCTGACACCGGACATCAACGACCATCTGGCGGCGCTGAAAGCCGACGGCGCGCAAAACGTGGTCATCGCACCGATTGGCTTCATTTCCGACCACATGGAAGTGGTGTACGACCTCGACACGGTGGCGAAACAAAAAGCCGCCGAATTGGGACTGACCACCGTCCGCGCCAAAACAGTCGGCACACACCCGGCTTTTGTGGCAATGATCCGGAAATTGGTGGAAAGGATAACAAGTGAAACGTGATGCGTGAAACGTGAGATTGGTGATTGGCTGGCTGCTGAAAGCTGACGACTGATTACTCTTTAAAAACCTGAAACCTAAAACACGGAACTGACATGACTCATATCATCATCATCGGCGGGGGAATTGCCGGACTGGCAACCGCCCACTATCTGCAAAAATACGCGCAAGAAAACAAGGTCAATCTCACCTATACTTTGGTGGAAAAAGACCCCAAATTCGGGGGGAAAATCGTCACCAGCGCGAGCGACGGCTTCATCATCGAAGGCGGTCCCGATTCGTTCATCAGCCAGAAGCCGTGGGCATACCGGCTCGCCGTTGAGTTGGGGCTGAAAGAGCGGCTCATCGGCACGAATGACGACCGCCGGAAAACCTATGTCGTCCACAAAGGGAAGCTCCGCCCCCTGCCCGACGGGGTTATGCTCATCGTGCCCACCCGTTTCATGCCCTTCGCGCTCTCGCCGCTCATTTCGCCCCTCGGTAAATTGCGGATGGGCATGGATCTGTTCATCCCCCCGAAAAAAGACGATGCCGACGAAAGCCTGTCCGATTTCATCACCCGCCGGTTGGGACGCGAGGCGCTCGACAAAATCGCCGAGCCGTTGATGGCGGGCATTTATGTCGCCGACCCCATGCGGTTGAGCCTGAAAAGCACCTTCCCCCGCTTCATTGCGATGGAGAAAAAATACGGCAGTCTCATCAAAGGGATGTTGAGCCAGATGAAGGCGCGGGCGCAATCGGCGCAGAATGGCAACGCCGCCCCGAAACTTCCCCTGTTTATGACCCTGCGCGGCGGGCTGATGGAACTGGTGAATGCGATTGTGGACAATCTGACCGGCGAGTTGATTTCCAGCGTGCGGGTGAATGAACTTTCCCGCACGGCGGACGGGCGGTACACGGTGGAACTGTCGAATGGCAAAGTGCGCCGGGCGGATAAAGTGGTGATTGCCACCCCGGCATACATCGCCGCCGATTTGCTGGAATCCCATTCGGCGGCGCTGGCGACCGAATTGCGCCAAATTCGCTACCTTTCCACCGCCACGGTGTCGCTGGCATTCAACCGCGCTGAAATCGAACACCCGCTCGACGGCTTCGGATTCGTCGTTCCCAAAAGCGAAGACTGCAAATTGATGGCATGTACCTGGGTTTCGACAAAATTCAGCGGTCGCGCGCCCGATGACCAAGTTTTGCTGCGCGTGTTCGTCGGCGGGTATAAACGGGAAGAACTGGTTGACCTGTCCGATGATGAATTGGTGGCGCTGGTGCGCGGTGAATTGCGGCGGCTGATGGGTATCACCGCCGAGCCGACCCGCGCCGAAATTTACCACTGGCGCAAATCGAACGCGCAGTATGATGTGGGGCACATCGAACGGGTTGACCGCATCGAGCAGCTCGCCGCCGAAGCCCTGCCCGGCATGCATTTCACCGGCAGCGCCTTCAAAGGAGTCGGCATTCCCGACTGCATTCGGCAGGGGGAAGAAACAGCGAAAGCCATACTCAGTGTAAAATGAAAAATGCAAAATGCAAAATTTTTTCATTTTACATTTTACCTTTTGCATTACCTTCAAATATAGGAGTTTTTAAATGCAAACAACCGAATCAAAAAAACTATTCACCCATGCAAAAAAATACATCCCCGGCGGGGTGAACTCCCCCGTGCGAGCGTTCCGCAGTGTGGGCGGCAACCCGCTCTTCATTGACCACGCCGAGGGCGCATACCTGTTCGACGCGGACGGCAACCGCTACATTGATTACGTGTTGAGCTGGGGTCCGCTGGTGCTGGGACACGCCCACCCGCAAGTCGTCTCCGCGCTGAAAGCCGCCGCCGAGCGCGGTACAAGCTACGGCGCGCCCACCGCCATCGAAACGGAACTCGCCGAAATGGTGTGCGACATGGTTCCCTCCGCCGAAATGGTGCGCTTTGTCAACAGCGGCACCGAAGCCACCATGAGCGCCATCCGGCTGGCGCGGGCGTTCACCGGGCGCGATAAAATTATCAAATTCGCGGGCAACTACCACGGGCACGGCGACATGCTGCTGGTGAAAGCCGGTTCCGGCGTCGCCACCCTCGGCTTGCCCGACAGCCCCGGCGTGCCGAGCGGCACGGCACAGGACACCCTGATTGCCGATTACAACAACCTCGACAGCGTGCGGACGCTCTTCGCCGCCAACCCCGACCAAATCGCCGCCATCATCGTCGAGCCGGTGGCGGGCAATATGGGCGTCGTCCCCCCCGCCGACGGCTTTTTGCAGGGGTTGCGCGCCATCACCGAATCCGAAGGCGCACTCCTCATTTTCGATGAAGTGATGACCGGCTTCCGGGTTTCGCTCGACGGGGCGCAGGGATTGTACGGCGTCACCCCCGACCTGACCACGCTGGGCAAAGTCATCGGCGGCGGATTGCCCGTCGGCGCATACGCGGGCAAAGCCGAAATCATGCAGATGGTCGCGCCCGCCGGGGCGATGTATCAAGCCGGAAC
>JAJRSQ010000245.1 GCA_024278725.1 Chloroflexota bacterium | reverse complement strand
CGCCTTCGCGCTGACAGTCGTCGCCATCGGCGCATTGGGCTTCCTGAACACGTGGGATTTGCCCATCTACATCGCCATCTTCGGGCTGACCTTCGCCCTGTGGCTCGGACGGGCGCGGCTCACCGATGCCGTCATCGGCGTGGGCGGCTTCGCCGTGCTGGCGGTGCTGGCATACCTCCCCTTTTACCTCAGCTTCCAATCGCAAGCGGGCGGTATTTTGCCCAACCTGTGGAATCCCACCCGTCTGCGGCAATTCGTGGTCTTCTTCGGTCCTTTTTTAGTGATGACCATCGCTCTGCTGGCAACCCTTTCCCGCGCCGTGCCGTGGCATTGGCGGCGTGAACTTCGGGGGGGACTGATGGTTACCCTGCTCGGTCCCATCCTTCTGCTGGGAACGCTGGTGCTGGCATTTGTGGTACTGCCCGGCGGGCGGGCATTCGTGCAAAACGTGTTGAACGACCCCAACGTGCAAGCGGTGCTGAATGGCGCCACCATCCCCGATTTGCTGCGGGAAATCCTTCGGCGGCGACTGACCACCCCCTGGACATTCCTGCTCCTCGGCGGGCTGACCGGCTGGGCGTTGACCCATCTGTGGGCGGGCACACCGTCCGAACCGGCGAGCGAGCGGGTGGAATTCCCCGCCGAAAAATTCGCGCTGGTGCTGGTGCTGGTCGGGCTGGCGTTGCCGCTGGCGGTGGAATTCGTCTATCTGAAAGACTTGTTCGGCTACCGGATGAACACCGTTTTTAAATTCTACCTTCAGGCGTGGATTTTGCTCGCGCTGGCGAGCGCCTTCGCCGTGCATTACGTCTCGCAGGCGTTGCGCGGCTGGCAACGGCAAGCGTGGCGCGTGGTCGTCGCGGTGACGGTTGCCGCCGGAATGGTCTATCCCGTGCTGGCAATCCCCACCAAAGCGGCAAATTTCCGGTCTGCGCCGACCCTCGACGGGATAGCATGGGTGCGGATTCAGCATCCCGATGATTATGCCGCCATTTTGTGGCTGCGCGAAAACGCTCCGCCGGATGCGGTGGTGCTGGAGCGTCCCGGCAAATCGTACAATTATCTCAGCCGGGTGAGCGCACTCAGCGGACGGCAAACGCTGGTCGGCTGGGATTTCCACGAATATCAGTGGCGCGGGAATCTCGACGCGGTGAATGAGCGGCTGCCGGACATCGAAAAAATTTACAACGGACTAGACCCGGCAACAACTTTGACCCTGCTGGACAAATATGATATAACCTACATTTACGTGGGACCGACAGAACGTGAAATATACGCCCCCAACGGGCTGGCAAAATTCGACCGTCTGCTGAAAGTGGCATACCGGCAAGGCGCAGTAACAATTTATGAAAGATGAAACGTGAGCCGTGATACGTGAGCTAACATTCACGCATCACGCATCACATTTCACGTTTCACGCATCACAAACTATGACTACACACACAAACGCAATCCCAACTGAAAAATCATCCGTCACATCGTCCCTCACCATCGAAGCGGCGCTGTGGGGCGGCATTGCCATCGCCGCGCTGGCGATTCGGCTGGCGACGCTGACGCGCGTCCCGCTGAACGACGCGGAGGCAACCCAAGCACTGGCGGCGCTCAACATCTATCGCGGCGGAACCCCCACCGGCGATTACAGCCCCCTGCTGGCATCCTTCACCAGCGCCGCCTTCGTCCTCTTCGGCGCAACGGATTGGGCGGCGCGGCTGGCGAATGCCCTGCTCGGCACGGCGCTGGTACTCCTGCCATTCGGACTGCGACGCGAATTGGGGCGCATCGGCGCGCTGGTGGCGGCATTCCTGCTCACCTTCACCGCCACCCCCCTCTTCTTTTCGCACACCGCCAACGGCGATATGGCGGCAGCCGTGGGCGCACTGCTGGCGCTGGTCGGCTTCACCCGTTTCCTGAACGACCGCAACCCCCGTGGATTGTTCGCCATCGGCGGCGGGGCGGCGCTGATACTCACCGCCGGCGCAAGCGGCTTCACCGTGCTGGCAATGGCGGTGGCAGGGTTGGCGCTCATCGTCACCGGCAACCGAAGCACCCTCGACACCCTGTCGGCGCAATTCGCCGCCGAACGGGAAACCGTCCGTCGCGCAGCGCTCTGGTTCGGCACGCTGGCGCTGATTCTGGCAACGGCGGGCACGTTCAATTTCGGCGGGGCGGGGATGATTTCCCAACAATTCACCCTGTGGCTGAATAGTTTCGGCATCACCCCGCGCCCCGGCGGCGCGCTCCCCGCCATCCTGAACCTCATCATATATGAACCGTTACTGCTGATTTTGGGCGGCATCGGGCTGGCGCGCGCCATCACCGGCAAAAACACGCTGCAGTGGACGCTATCGGCGTGGCTGGCGCTGGCGGTATTGCTCGATATTTTCATGGCGGGGCGCAGCAGCGGGCAAATTTTACTGGCGATTGTGCCGCTGGCGCTACTGGCAGGCATCCAAATTGAAGCCACATGGCACGCATGGCGCACCGGCGCGAAGCCGGAAAGTGACGGCGTTTTGGTCGGCATCGGGCTGGTAGTGAGCGCCTTCGTGT
>JAJRSQ010000244.1 GCA_024278725.1 Chloroflexota bacterium | reverse complement strand
GTCCTTGCGTGCGCAATAGTTTACCGTGAACGCGCAAATTTGTAAAATTCTGGCGATAAAAATTCGTCAATCCAAACCGTAAACGGTGATGCGTTTTTGCCCTTCCGCACCCGTCAACTGGATTTGCACCCCTTTCAGCGAGTCAATGAACTCTTTGCGCTGGCGCATGATGACCGCTTCGGTTCCGGCGTACAAATTTCCGGCAACAATAATACGCGGTTTGATTTTCTTCTGGTCGGCGATTTGCTCCTTCACCGCCTCCAACTCCTGCTTCAGCGCATCCAGATTGAGGGTCAGTTCATCTTTCCGTTCCGCCGCCTGAGAAATCGCCAGCGCTATTTTTTTGTCGGTTTCCATTTCCGCTTCAATTAATGTGAGATGGTGATTGATTTTCTGCAATGTGGCATCACCCTGCTCCAACTGCTGCCGCCACTGCGCCGGGAGATTTTTCCACGGATTGGTGCGCCGGTGGGTGAGCTGCTGCTGAATATTCTTCAGCTTCGCCTCCAATGTCTGATGCGCCAACTTCAGTTGCGAAAGCCGCTCGATGTCCTCCGGCGACAGGTCTTCCACCTTGGTGGAATCGGAGGCGGACAGGGTTGCCATAATACCGGCTTTCACCCGGTTCATGGTGTTGGTGGTCTGCGAAAATTCCTCTTCCAGCACCGCGATTTCTTTGGTGGGGTTCACAAAACCGGAACGCTCGGCATGTTCCAGAATGGTGTTTCGATTTTGAATGAGCTGGGTCTGCTGCTGTTTCAGCGCGGCGTATTGTTGCTCGCGTTCATGTGCCGCGCGCGAGCGTTCAAGCTGGCGCTGTTTCAGGCTGGCGATGCGAGTGGTCAACTGCTCAATTTCCACCGTCCAGTCTTTCAAATCCTGTTCCATGTTGCGGCGGCGTTCAATCAAGCCCGGCTGTTCGCCGACGCGGAGGATGGTTTTGGTGCCGCTTTCCGAACCGACGTTGACCGCTCGAATTTCGTAGCCGGCAATGGCTTTCCCGCCGATGATGTCGCCGGCGTTCCGCCGTCCCTGTTCGCCCAGCACAATAATCGTATCCGATTTCAGGATGCAATTGATGGCTTCATCGCTGATATTGATGCTGCCCCCGGCGGAAATATCGGCGTTGTTGGCGAATTTCACACTCACATCGCCCCCTGCTTTCAGCGTGGCGCGCTGCTGTCCGCCGACAATCCCGCGCCGCACGGTGATGTTCCCCCCGGCTTTCAGATATGCGCCCTCCACATTCCCCAGCACATCAATATTCCCGGACGCGACAACCCGGAAACCTTCCCGCACGGTTTTGTTCACCGTCACCGAGCCGTCCACATCCAAATTGCCGGTGGATAAATCCACATCCCCGTAAATTTGAAATTCCTGTTCCACCACCAATTGGTTGAAAGATGACCGGTCGAGGCGCACAAAACCTTCGACGGCGGCAACGAGCATGTTCGGGTTATCTTCCGAGATTTTTGTGCCTTTGCCTTTGGGCAGGCGAACTTTTTTCACGCGCGGCGGAAGGATATCGCGCCCGTGAACGTTTTTGCCCGGTTTGCCCGGCACCGCGGGGTGCATCTCGATGAGCGGGTCGCCCGGTTGGACGTTTTGCACCAGATTCAGGTTGTAATGGTCAACCCGATAGCCCTCGTCTTTGGGGTGTCCCGCCGCGCCCAAATCAACTTTGTATTCCAGCCAGCCATCTTTGCCCTTTTCCGGCGGCGTACCCTGAGCGATGAGCTGTTCATACGGGTATTCCTTTTCCGCGACAATCTCATCAATTTTGTCCAAAAACACGCCGTGTTCCACTTTGGCATTTGCCAGCGCATCGTAAATGGCATCGGTAGTGACCTGATACGGCAGCGGCGGCGTCTGTTCAATGGTGATATACGCCTTCAGCTTATCTTCACTGACGCTGATGGTGATGTTCGGTTCGGGTGGCGGGGTGTCCGAAGTGCGATTATCTGCGGAAGCGACACCGCCTGAAAGGTCGTCGGGGAGTTCGATATTCAAATCATCGTTGGGGGACATAACATCTCCTGTTCCTTCAGGTGGCTACAATCTTTAAAAAGATTTTTCGGGTGCGCGGTCCGTCAAATTCCGCAAAATAGATGCCTTGCCAGCGTCCTAAAACCGGCTCGCCGTTTTCAACAAAAACATGGTGGTCGCTGCCCATCAAACCGGTTTTGACATGCGCCGGGCTGTTCCCTTCCGCGTGCCGAAAATCGGGGCGTTGCGGGGCAATGGCATCCAAATTGAGCGCCATATCGTGCTGCACATCCGGGTCCCAATTCTCATTGAAGGTGATGCCGGCGGTGGTGTGCGGGCAGAATAGATAGCATATCCCGTTGGCGATGCCGCTATCGGCAATAAAGCGAGCAACTTGCATGGTGATGTCTACGAATTGCTGGCGAGCAGTTGTTTTTACCGTCAGGGTATCCATTCCCACTCCTATTGGTAGATGAATCATCGGCAATTATTTGAAAAACTTAATCGCTGTGTCATATTTTGTGATAAATATAGCGTAAATTTTTGGTCAGATGATGAGGGCGGTGAGTGTTTGCGCTTGGGCTATCCAATCGGCGACTTGGGCGGGCGCCGGCAACCGTTGCACGAGCGCCATACGGCGGTTGGTTGTTTCCAGCCGGGCAATGAGTTCCGAGGGGGTTTGCAATTGCAGGTCACGCAGGGTGAGGATGCCCGAATGCCACAACAGCGCGCCATAATCCCCGCCGATGCCGTTGACGCGCATCAAATCGGCGATTTGCGCCCAGCGCAGAACAGTTGCCGGCGACCTGCCGACGGCGCTCGCCAGCGATGCCCGCCCGTCGGCGGTGGCAGCGGCGGCGAGGAAGTCTTCGATGGTGTGGATGTCTGCCCGCTGAAACCGTGCCGCCAATCCGCGCCCAATCCCCTTGATGAGCGTCAGGCTGGTGCCGCCGCCGGTTTCCATCGCATCGCCGGGGATGCTCGACGATGCCGCTTCGGCAACCGGCACGATGCGGTATTCCCGCCCGGCGTCGTCGCTGGCGTGATACACCCGAATGACCACGTGCGAGTGGGTGGTATCCACATAGCGGTCGCGGAAATCGGTCAGCGGCATGTCGGGCGCAATCTTCACTTGAATTTTCGGCGGCGCGGCGGGACGATGAACGTCTCCTTCCAGCCACACATACAAACGTTTTTCAGCGGTCATTGGGTGCAATTCCGGTTACAGGGTTCACATATATTATCGAATATCAACCGTGAAATGTCAATGTTGCTGATTGTGAATTGTCTCTATTTAATGGTAAGATAGCGCCGAGATGAAGAAACGTTTTTGGCTGTTGTTGATAATTATAGCGGCGTTTGGGTTGCGGGCGTTCCGATTGGACGCACAATCGCTGTGGTATGATGAGGGCGTGACATGGTATCTGACCCGTTTCAGTTTGCCGGAATTGGTGCGCTGGACGGCGGCGGATATTCAACCGCCGTTGTACTATCTGCTGGAATGGGGCGCGGTGCGCCTTTTCGGGCAGACGGAGTTTGCCCTGCGATTCCTGTCGGTGGCGTTTGGCGTCCTTTCCGTGCCGTTGATGTGGCAGATGGCGCGAGCGCTGCTCCCCCGCCGAAGCTCGGCGTGGGCGGCGATGGCTTTCATCGCCATTGCGCCGTTGATGGTCTATTACAGCCAAGAAGCGCGAATGTATGCCCTGCTGGTTTTTCAATCGCTGTTGGGGAGTTGGCTGTTGTGGCAGATGGTGAATTTTGAACCACAGAGACACGGAGACACGGAGAAAAAATATAAAGAAGACTCTGTGTCTTTGCGCCTCTGTGGTGAAAATAAACTTGCCTGTTATTCCATTGCCTATGTTTTGGTGCTGGCGAGCGCGCTGTACACCCACTATTTCGCTGTGTTCCTGCTGTTGGCGCATGTTAGTTATTGGTTATTGGTAATTGGCGATTCGTCACTCGTCACTCGTCGCTCGTCATTCGTCATCGTTTTCGGCGGGGTTGCGCTGCTTTTTGCCCCGTGGATGCCGGTGCTGCTGGCGCGGCTCGGCGATGACCCCAGTTATTGGCGCGGCGCGCTGAAACTCGGCGAGGTGGTGCGCGATGTGGCGATGAGTTTCGCGGTGGGGGGCAAACGGGAAATGATTCTCGAAGCGCAGGGGCTACCGCTGGCGGCGGGCTTTGCGCTACTGTTGGGGCTGTCGCTCTTTTTGTGGCTGCGCAAAGAAAAGCAACACCGCCGCCCGCTCCTTTTCCTGCTATTGTGGCTGGTCGTCCCCATCGCCGGGGTGATCCTCCTTTCGTATCGCACCCCGAAATTCAATCCCCGATACACCATGCTGGCGTGGGCACCGTTCGCGCTGATATTGGTTTCAGGTTTCAGGTTTCACGTTTCAAGTTTCAGGTTTCACGTTTCACGTTTCACGCAATACGCTGCCATAATTTTCATCGCGTTTTCAGTATTTTTCAGCCTGAACAACTGGTTTTTCGTGCCGCAATTTTCCAAAGACGATTTTAAACACGTGGCGCAGTTCGTCCGCGAGCGATATACCCCCGGCGACACGGTGCTTCTTTCGAGCGGGCATTTCTTCCCGGTGTGGGAATATTATTTCGGCGCGGAAAATTGGACGCCGTTGCCGAAGATGGACACGCTGGACGTGAACCGCGTCACCGATTTTTCCATCATCCCCACCCTGAAAAACGCCCTGCGCGGACATCGCGGCGCGTGGCTGGTCACGTGGCAAGATGAGGTCATCGACCCGAATGGGGTTGTGCCGCTGCTGCTGGATTGGACGGCGACGCGCACGGAAGACGATTTTCACGCCGGTGATTTTTGGGGGGTGGGATTGCACTACTGGAAAATCCCCGAAAATCCGCAATTCCCCGCCGATTTCCCCGCCACGGTGCGCACCGATATTAACTTTGGCGGGCTGGTTTCACTGCGCGGGCTGGCGCAACTCCCCGCCGATGATGCGGCGGTGACGTTGCTGTGGCAAGCGCGGCAGCCGTTGACGGAAGATTATCTCATTTCCCTGCGGGCGGTGGACACGAACGGCGTGCCGTGGAGCGAGCCGCAAGTGGTGCGCCCGGCGGCGTATCTGTTCCCCACCCCGCGCTGGCAGCCGGGAAAAGTGGTTCCGGGACGGCAAACAATCCGCTGGCTGCCCGGCACGCCGCCCGGCGAATACCGGTTGGAAGTGCAATGGCTCAATCCCGACGGCTCGGCGGTGGATATGCCGGATGCGGCGGGCAATCCGCAGGGGCGCACGGCGGTGCTGTCGCCGGTGCGGGTCTCCGCGCCGATTGCCGCCGAGTGGAACGCTGAACCGCTCGCCCGCACCCCTGCGCTCGATTTGCTGTCGGCAACGGCGGTGGAAACGGCGGAGGCAGGCAGCCGGGTGACGGTGGATGCGCTGTGGCGGGTCAATCTGCGCGGCGCGGCGGCTCAATTTTGGGGATGGCGTGACGGCGCGGGCGATGTTTTTCCGCTCCCCGAACCGGTCGCCATTCCCACCAATTTCGGGGCGGGAAAAATCATCCGCACCCGTCCGAAACTATCCACCCCCGCCGGGGCGCGTCCCGGCGCGGTGACGCTGCTGGCACGGGCGGCGGACGACGGCGGGACGACGGCGGACATCGCCGTGTTGACCGTGACGCTCACCCCCACCGACCGGAATTTCACCCCGCCGGAATCGCCGGATGTGGCGGTGAATGCCCGTTTCGGCGGGCGGGCAACCCTGCTCGGCGCGGACGGACTCTCGCCGGTGGCGGCGGGCGATTCGCTGAAAATTACCCTTTTCTGGCGAGATGATGTATCTTTTGACGCCGATTATACCGTGTTCGTCCATCTGCTCGGCGCGGATGGCACGCCGGTGGTCATTGCCGACCATCTCCCCCCGCGTCCGACCTCGAATTGGGCGGCGGGGGAAATCATCGCCGACACGGTGACGTTCACCATCCCCGCCGATTTGCCGCCGGGCGAATACCCGCTCGAAATTGGGCTGTACAACGCCGCCGACCCCGCCTTCCCCCGCCTGCCGCTGGACGGCTCGGCGGACACGGCGGTGGTGCTGACGGTGGTGGTTGGAGAGTAGAAATTGGAGATTGGAAATTGGAGATTGATGATTTGTGATTGGTGATTTGTTGAAACGTGCAACGTGAGGCGTGAAACTAGCAACCCTGAAACCCTGCAACTTTGCAACCCTGAAACCCTGAGACTTGAAACTTGAAACCTAAAACCCGAAATCCGAAACATTTTAAATTTTACATTTTGAATTTTACATTGTTCGCCGCCTTTTGGGTGCGCGTGCAGAATCTCACCTACCATTCCATCTGGTTCGATGAAGCGGTCAGCATTCGCTGGGCGCAGTCCACCGTTGCCCGCATTCTGGACGTGAGCATGAAACTGGTGGAAGACCGTTTGCCGCCGCTCTATTATTTGCTGTTGAAAGGATGGGTGTCGCTGGCGGGACTGACCGAGTTCAGCGTGCG
>JAJRSQ010000243.1 GCA_024278725.1 Chloroflexota bacterium | reverse complement strand
TGGCTGAAAATCCGAAGGATGTGGTGGGACATTTGGGTCCGGAACCGCTGGCGGACGATTTCACCGCCGAGGACTTCATCGCGTTGTTTGCCCACCGGCGCGGACGATTGAAACCGTTGCTGCTGAACCAATCGCTCATCGCCGGGCTGGGCAATATTTACGCCGGCGAAGCCTGCTTTTGGGCGAATCTGCATCCCGCCCGCCCGGTGGACACCCTTTCCCGCGCCGATTTGACCCGTTTGTATGAGGCGGTGCGGCAGGTTTTGCGGCACGGCATTGTGCTGAAGGGCGCGAGTTTCGATGACGTGTATCGCGGCGGGAATTTTCAGAACCATTTTCAGGTGTACGGCAAAACCGGCGAGCCATGCTCGCGCTGTGCCACGCCCATTGAGCGGATAATGCTGGGGGCGCGCTCGACGTTTTTCTGCCCGCACTGTCAGCCCGATGCCAACGCCGCTTGAATTTCGGGGATGACCGCGGCGGTCGCGCGTTCTCCCAGCGCGACGAGCCGTTCAATCTGCGCTTTGCCGGTGCGGAAATAACTTTCGCCCGCCAATTCCGGCGGAGAGATGACCACCTCCGCCCGGTCGATGCCGCTACCGGAACGGCGCACCATCGTTTCGACGGCTGCCAGCCCGAAACGGAGCGGTCCCAGCGGGCGATGAATGGTCGGCACGAATAAATCAACGGCAATCACAATATCCGCGCCCAGCGCCCGCACCGCCGCCACCGGCAAATTGTTCGAGATGCCGCCATCCCCCAACAGATACCCCTGATGCCTCACCGGCTCCGCGAAGCCCGGCACGGCAGAACTGCCATGCACCACCGGGGCGATGCGTCCGCGGGTGAACGTGACCGGCATCCCGCGTTCCAAATCGGTTGCCACAATTGCCAGCGGGCGGGAAAGGTCGGAAAAATGAACGTCCCCCATCAGCGCAATGAGCCACCGTTCCAGCTTGGCGAAAGAAACGAACCCGTGACGGGGGAATACCGGATGGGCGATTTTTCGCCAGCGGATGGTGGTGGCAATTTCCGCGAGTGTATCGGGGGATAAACCGGCGCAATACAGCGTCCCCACCAGCGCGCCCGCGCTGGCGCCGGAAACCATATCAATGGGGATGCCGGCGGCTTCCAGCGCGCGCAGCACGCCCACATGCACCGTGCCGCGCATCACTGCGCCACTGAGCGCCAACCCGATTTTCGGGCGGGCAGGCGTATCATTTATGGTTGATACGGGTTCTATATCTACAAGAGAAGGTATGGTGGACATACAGCCTCCTTTTGTGTTATCATACATCAAATAGGTTAGGACTTCAATCACAGGATTAGCGCATGAGTTTTAAAGGGATAAAATCTAAAACGGCTTTGGTGCTGGCGGGCGGCGGATTGACCGGCACTGTGTATGAAATCGGCGCGTTGCGTGCCATTGATGATTTGCTGGTTGACCGCACGGTGAACGACTTCGACCTGTTTGTCGGTACCAGTGCGGGGTCGCTGGTGGCATCATGTCTGGCGAACGGCATCACCACCGAGCAGTTGATGCGCATCGTGGACGGGTCGGCGCGGACGATTGAGCCGATTGGTCCGCAGCATCTTTTCCGTTTCAATTTGGGGGAATTTTCCCGGCGGGCATTGCAATGGCCCCGGGTGGTGTGGGGCGCATGGTCGCATTATCTGCGTAATTTTGATGATATGACCGTCTTCGACTGGCTTTGGTCGCTGTCGGAAGGGCTGCCTTCGGCGTTGTATGATGGGCAGGTGCTGGAAAAATATGTCCGCTCGGTCTTTGAGCAGATGGGGGGGAGCAATAACTTTGCGGAATTGGCGAAAAAGCTCTTCATCGTCGCCACCGATTTGGACACCGGCGAGCGGCGGGTGTTCGGCGAAGAAGATGCCTGTGATGTGCCGATTTCGCAGGCGATTGCGGCGTCCACGGCGTTGCCGTTGGTTTACAAGCCGGTGCGCATCGGCGAAAAAGAGTATGTGGACGGCGGTTTGCGCGGCACGGCGAGTTTGGATGTGGCAATTGAACAGGGCGCGAATCTGGTCATCTGCATCAACCCGCTGGTTCCGTTTGACAACAGCGGGCGCACCGCGATTCCGTTTTTGGGCGCGGATGGGGGCTATCTGAGCGATAAAGGGATGCAGGCGATTATGTCGCAGGTGTCGCGTATCACCATTCAGGCGGGGTTACATTATCACATCAAACAATTGCGCCGCACATACCCGGAAGTGGATATTGTGCTGATTGAACCGCGCCCCGATGACCATCAGATGTTTTTTTATAATGTGATGCGCTATTCTGCCCGCCGCACCATTGCCGAACATGGGTTTGAGGCGGTGACGCTGGGGCTGGCGGAAAATCACCGTTTCTTCCACGATATTCTGAGCCGCCACAATATTCCCATCAATCGGCGGTTGGCGCAATCGGAGTTGCAGGAAATCAAGCAGTCGGAATACAACCAGCAGGTCATCAAAAAAGTGCTGGAACGCCGTTCCGCCGAAGAGTTGGGGGTGGTGGAAAAGTTGAAATGCACGCTGGCGAATTTGGAAATTGCGCTTGAAGGGCTGGAAAACGGTTAATCCGATGCGCCGATTTCCGGCAAAATTTCCGGATACAGCGCCTTCCCTCGGTCGAAAATATCTGTCAGGGCAAGCGCTTTCCAGACCGCGCCTTTGACCCTCACCTGCTTGCCGCTCATCGCTTTTTTCAGCGAAAGTTCCCCCGAAAAAATCTGATGCAACGTTTCCGCCGCCATGTCGATTTGGACATCGGGGCGGATTTTTTGTGCGCCGAAAGTGGCGGTCGGCGGGGATTTGCGCCCGTTCAGGGTGATGGTGGCATCGGGCTGCGTGCAGGTCAGTTGGATGACCACCTTCGATTTTTGCAGGGTGCGGGTGGCGGTACTTTCGGCGCGCAAGCGGGTGAAAAGGGCATCGAAGGTGCGGTACAGTTCATCGGTGTTGGCGAAGGGCGGCATAAAAACCTCACGCGACCAAATGGGGGATGTGCGCTTTGCGCAGCTCGGCGAGGGCGGATTTCACCGTTGTCACCAGCGCCAGCGTTTGGGCGGTGTCCGGTGACAGACCATTCACCGGGATGGGCTTGCCGAAAACGACCTTCCACGGGGTGGGGAGCGGCACATTTCCCAGCACGCTCATCCACGGGGCGAAGGCTTCCGGCACGGATGACGTTTGCGCCAGTTTGGCGGCGGCGTCCGAACCTTCCACGCCGATGATGGCGACGGGGACAATCGGCGCGGCGGTGTCAATTGCCATTTGCGCCGCCTGCATCCATGAGATGCCCGTTTCGGCGCTGTCGTCGGGATAGACTGCCACCATCTCATCCTGCGCCAGCAACCGCGAGCCGTTATCCATGTTGGCGGGGGCTTGCCCCATTTTATCGAAGGTGACGGAAAAGAAGGGGATGCTGGCGAATTTCTGCCGGTACAGCGAGCGCACCTGCCGCATATCGGGGTGTTCGGTGGCGACGGCGGTGGATACCATTGCCCCAATCCACGGGTATTGCCCGGCGGCATCGCCCACCAGCAGCACGCGCCCGTCTTAGGGGATATTTTCCACTGCCAGCGTTTCCACGCGCCAATATACTTTATACAGAAAATCCATAAACGGTTGCAGGGCTTGAGCGAATTCCCAATCCATGCCCCATTCGTCGGTTTCATATTCGCCGGTGATGCGCCGTTTCAGAAAATCGCGCTGATATTCCAGGGTGTAATTCAGCATATACCACACCCCTTTCCACGTGTCCACATCGAGCAAATCGCTGCCGATGGCATTTTGCAACCGAGCCAGCATGCGCGGGCGGCGTTCCGCCAGCGAGCGCATCGTTTTGCCCGCCAAACGCATCGCCCAGCGCATGGAAAAGGGCGGCGGGGTATAATTCGGGGTGACGGCTCTCACCCGTTCTGCCAGCGCGTCGAGTTCAGCAATCAACTGCGCGCGCAGCGTCTCGTAATCGTCCGCCGGTGGCGCGTCCGAGGGCGCATCGGCGGCGGGTTGGGGCTGGTGGTGGCGGCAAAATTCCGAACCCGCCAGCGCAAAATTTCGGCAGCGAGTTCCTTTTTTGGTGGTGGCGGCGCATTGTCTGCCGGTTTGTTCAGCCATAATTGTGTCCTTTCAAAGGGATTGGCGGCGCAACTTTCGCCACCAATTTCCCATTACTACGCCAATGTACAACTTTCAATCAAACAACAAAATGGAACGCAGATTGTACGGATGAAACTGATTTTCACCGATTTTTTGTATCTATACAGCCATCAGGGTGACAAATGTCATTGCGAGCGAAGCGAAGCAATCTTCGGGTTGAATAGTGGGGATTGCTTCAGCCCTACGGGCTTCGCAATGACACCCATGTATAGATACGATTTTCTAAATTATCCGTGCAAATCTAAAAAATCTGCGAAATCTGTGTTCTATCCGGTTGCTTTCAACAATGGTTACACATGGGATATTGCTACTCTCCATCAATATCTTTTTGCAACTGTTTCAGCCGTTTCACGCGGGCGGCATCGACGGGGGACAGTTGGCGGAAATAATTTTGTTCCCGGAATGCCTGCACGCTCTCTTCCGCGCTGTGTGCCGGATAAAATCCCAGCACATCTTCCATCGCCGAGGTATCGGTCACCAGGCGGTAGCGCAGAAAATCGGGGTGCAGGGGGATGGTCTTTCGGCGGCGGCGATTGCCGCTTTCAACTTGATACCGTTTGTATGCCATCGGGTGCGGGAGGGGGAGAGGAATTTTGCCCGCCAGCGCAATCACCCGCGAGAGGGGCAGGGGCGGGGCGGCGGCAATATTGAACGTCCCCTCGGCGGCGGTGGCGACGGCGTGTGTCAGCGCGTCCGCCGCGTCTTTTTCGTGCAACAATTGCAGCAGCGGATTGAAGCCCAACAAGGCGACCGGCGCGGGCATGGACAGCCAGCGCACCGTCAAACTATCCACCGTCGCGCCGATGACGTGCGCCATGCGCAGCACTGCCACCCGCAGCGACGACGCTTCGCGGCGCAAATCGGTGACGAGGGCTTCCACGTGCCGCAAATTACGCACAATCGGGTCGGATGCGGTGGGGGGGAAGGGCGTTTCTTCGGGGAGCATCGCCGGGGCGTCCGCGCGCGCGCCGTACACCAGCGCGCTGCTTTTGAGGGTGAGGTGGGTCACGCCCGCCGCCGCGCACGCCGAAAAAAGTTTCGCCGTGCGGGGAATATCGTATGTGCCGGTGGGGGTATGCTGCGGCAGATGGCACACCGCCGCGATGTGATGCTCGCGCAGGATGTCCGCCATTTCCGGCGCGCCGAAATCGGCTTTGATGAACACATCTGCGCTGTCGGGCAGGTCGGGGGCGCGGGTGTCAATGCCCACGATGCGATGGGTTTCTTTCAGCCGCGCCGCCAGTTTTTCGCCCCAGTATCCGGCAATCCCCGTGATGGCGATGGTTTGTTTTGCCATAGTTTTTCCCATTATGATTTTCGTTTTCGGCGCAGCATCCATCCGCCCACAACGCCCACCGCCGCGCCGACGGCGATTGCCATCCCGGCGATATTTCCGTTTTGCTGCGCGGTATTCTTCCGCCGCGAGGGGAGTTGCGCCGCTTGAATCTCCGCCAGTTTTTCGGGATGACGGCGCAGCTCATCCGCCAGCGCGCGTTTGCGGGCGATGTCTTCATCCGTCAAAAAATGCCCGTGACTGCGCAAGCCGGAAAGTTGCAAGCCGTGTTTTTTGAAAAGCCGGTAAATTTCCTTCACCCGCGCCATGTCAATATTGCGCCCGACGGTGTAATCCTCGAACCTGCCTTCCATTGCCAGCAGTGCCGTTTCTGCCAAACAAGCGTATGCCACCCCCGGCGGCAACCCAATATCGTACCCGAAATCGGGCTTGCCGGGCAGCAGAATTTCCCCCGATTCGATGACCAGCACGTCGGGACGGAGCGCGGCTTCTTCGGCGGTGATGTCCGGCGGGCGGGCAATATCGCAGATGACCGCGCCCGGTTTGCACTGGGTGATGTCCACGATGCGGGTGTTGAGCGCGGTGGTGGTGGTCACAATCAAGTCCGATTCGGAGACGTATTCGTCGGCGCTGGTGCTGATGGTGACGTTTGCGCCGGGCGATTCGCTTTCAATGGTGCGCTTCAGTTGGATGAGCTTTTCGGGGCGCGGGGCAACCAGGGTGATGTTCGGCACGGCTTGCGCCAGCAGCCGCGAGCAGACCGAGCCGATGGAACCCGTGGCGCCGATGACCATCACTTTGGCGTCGGCGGAATTTTCCAGCCGGAGACCCATCTTCACCACTGCCTGTTTCGCCGTTTCCAGCGTCGCCGCCACGGTGAGGCTGTTCCCGCTGGTGATGGCAATATCCGCTTTTTGCGCCACGGTGATGCCTGCGTCGCCAACCACCGAGGTGAACGCGCCCAGCCCCATAATCCGCGCGCCGAACCGTTCCGCCATGCGTGCGGCGTGGATGAGCCGCCGGTACACAAAACCGGCATCGCGGCGCATCAGTTCCTTCGGCGTTGCCCCCAAAGTGATGAGGTAGCCTTCCACTTTCTGCCCCGTGGCGGGACTTTCAATCCCTCTGATTTTGCTCACAAAAAACGGGGGGATGAATGCCGCCGTCCATTCCACCAGCCGGTCGGGCAGATAGCGCGCCAGCCGGAACGTGGGATGTTTGGAAATGAAAGAGACGCTGAGCGGGTGAATCACAAAAGCGAAACGGTTGATGTTCGCGCTTTCGGGCTGTAAAAACCGGATGCCCGGCTGCCATTCCAGTTCCGCCATCAGGTTGAGATAGGTGTTTTCAGTGAGCGGCACGGTTTTATCGGGGCGGATGGCGACCAGACACGCCTCGAAGGTGGCGGCGGAATGTTGCGCCAGCGCGCTCCCCAGTGGGGGGATGACGGTGACGATGCCGTGCGCGCCGCGCGCGGTCAGGTCGGCAATATCGTCATCGGTGGCGGTTTCGGCGACGATTAATTTCCCCTTTAAAGATGACGGGGCATAGCGGCGAATGCTGCCCATATCGCCCGCCAGAATATCCGCCCATTCAAACGGGGCGACACTGCGGGAAACGCCTGCCGTGCCCGCCGCCGGGAATATCCGGTTGAAGGTAAAATCCTTCATTTGTGCCAGCGCCGGTTTGGCGATGGTCGCCAGCGTGCCGGTGCGCCCCATGCCGACGGGGTCGGGCAGGGCGAAAAAGACGATGGAATCGGCGTAGCGGACGTGTTCGGTGTATTGCCCCAGCGCCTGCGCCAACCCGTGATGGTTGGTCAGCGGAACCATCAGCACCCGTTTGCGCGCCCAAATGCCCGGCTGGGCATCCGCCGCGAGGCGCACCGCCCAGCGTTCCATGGTGGCTCGCACGCCGGAACCGTCCACCACCGGCGTTTTTTCGGCGATGGTGAACAATCGTTGCGTCATGCTGTGGGGGACGGTTTGCTTGCCGAGGCGCAACGTGCGGGCGATACCTTGCAGGGCAATGGCATCCACCGTGCCGTCCAGTTCGGCGATGTGCGTTGCCATTTCGTCTAAATTTTTGTTGCAGCCAATGTGCCGCACTGAAATTTCATGCCCCAACAGCGAGATTGTTTCAGTGTGGGGGGCAATCTCTCGAAAGTGGAGCGTTACAATCGAAGCCATATTCCGCCTTTATTTTTCAATGAGGTTTTCGTACCCTTTTTCCGCCAGCAGCTTCGGATATTCGCTGTACAGCGGCTTAATCGCGGGGAGCAGTTTCAAAATTTTGGGGATGGGTCCTTTGGCGACAATCTCTTTTTTGGAGAGCGCCGCCATCAGGTTGACCTTTCCGTGCCAAAAGGCATGGGCGACATCGGCTTTCATGGACATCACTACATCCGGTTTCAGGTCACAGTCGCCGTGAATCACGTCCACAAATGCATCGGGCTGGGTGGGTTTTCCTTTAGCGTTGATGGTGGTGCATGCGGTGGGGTCGGTGTATCGAAATTGGAGAATGAGCTTCGATTTGGCGATTTTGGGTCCGACGTTGGGGTCTTTTTTGGCGCGTTCCATCAATTCGCCCACGGTATCGTAAAATTGCGCGGCGTTTTCAAATACAGCCATAACAGTCCCTGCCTTTTCTATAGAGTTTTGAAAGTGTGTACAAAAAATTGGTTGTTGCAGGTATTATATCGAAGGGATGGGCAACCGTCAATAAAAATGCACAAGATGCTTTTTGAATTGACAGGGCTGTTGCAAAGTCGCTTGACAAACAATACTTTGCGCAGGAAATGTAGGGGCACGCTGCAGCGTGCCCCTACAACGCCACCGATTTTCGTTAAAACCGGATGAAAATGCGTAAGAGCGGCTCGCAAATCGCCCCTGC
>JAJRSQ010000242.1 GCA_024278725.1 Chloroflexota bacterium | reverse complement strand
TGCGTTCGTGCTGATTTGGGGAGCGAATGCGTTCGGGTGGAGCGGCAGTCTGACGGGAATCGGGTACGGCATCGGGCTGACGCTGCTGATTTTCGGCATTGTGCTGTTGCACGAATTGGGGCACAGTTTTGTCGCGCTGGCTTTTCACATCAAAGTGCTGAACATCACGCTGTACCCACTGGGCGGGCTGGCGCGACTGGAACGGATGCCCACCAAAGCGTGGCAGGAATTGCTGGTGGCGGCGGCAGGTCCCGCGGTGAACTTCGTGATGGCGGCGGCACTCTCGCCAATTGTGCTGGTGAAACTCTTTACCGGGCAAGCCGCATTCTTCGAGTGGATATCCACCCCGTTGCGCGCGCCGACACTCGACGGCGTACTCCAATATCTGCTGCTGGTGAATGTGATGCTCCTGGTCTTCAACCTGCTGCCCGTATTCCCGATGGATGGCGGGCGCATTTTCCGGGCATTGCTGGCGATGGCGTTCGGGATGTACCACGCCACCCGCATTGCGGTGTGGGTGGGGCAGGGGCTCGCATTTGTGATGGCGGGATACGGCATTTGGTCGGGAGACTGGATGCTGGTGTTCTTCGCCGTGTACTTCTTTTTCGCCGGGCAAAGCGAGCGCCAAAGCGTCAGTATTCAACACACGCTGAAAAACATCCGGGCGGGCGATGTGGTGACGGGGCGAAACGGGGCGCTGTTGCCCAGCCACACCATCAGTGAAGTGGCGGGGATGGCGTTACGCAGCCCGCAGGCGACCTTTCCGGTGATGCTGGGGGATGAATTGCTGGGCATTCTGCGGCGGGACGCGGTGCAGGAAGCGCTGACGAATGGGCAGCGGTGGGCGACGGTGGGCGAGGTGATGCAACGCGATTTCCCCATCATCGCGGCGGATGATTCGCTGGATGAGGTGCGCACGATGTTGCAAACAACCGGCAGCAAGGCGGGCGCGGTTTTCGACGGCACAGAGTTTCAGGGGCTGATTGATTTTGAAACGATGACGCGGGCATACCGTTTCAAACGGTCGGCGCGGCAGGGGTGGCGCTTGCCGAGCGGGTGATTTTTCGGGCAAAAAAAGGGCGACTGTGAAAGCCGCCCTCAACTTTTACCGCAATCCGCTACGCCACCGAGACCATCACGGTGTTCTGGTCAACCTTTTCCCCCGGTTTGACGCGCACACTCTTCACCGTGCCATCTTTGGGCGATTTGAACTCATTTTGCATTTTCATTGACTCCAACACGGCAACCACCTGATTTTTGGTGACCGCCTCACCGACCTTCACCGGAATTTCCACAATCACGCCCGGCATCGGCGCTTTGATGAGGATTTCGCCGACCGCCTCTTTCAGTCCCCCTTTGACGCCCGCCAGCCGCCGCGTGCGTTCATCCTCAACGGTCACATCGTGCAGTACCCCCTTCAGCATCACCTGATATGCCCCGTCCCGCTCATCAACATCCACATCAAACGATTGTCCATTCAGAATCAGCGACGTCAACCCGGTGCGCGACAACGTGGTCATATCCACATCAAACCGCTCGCCATTGATGGTAATATGGTGGTCATCATTAATGTCAATGGTGTACTGTGTGCCATCCACTGTAGTAATATATTTCATCGTTTCACCTACCGTAATCGTCTATCTAATGCTTCGCGCCGACCGTAGAGCCGCCACGGGCTGGGACCACCCTGATGCAGCAGAATCGCTTCTTTGTGCCGCCGGTGCGCGACCAGCGTCGCGGCGATGGCGGCAATATCTTTGTAGTCGGCAACGCCCGGCGCGGTCATATCGAAGTGGTTTTCCAGGAAGGTTGTATTCAACTGCCCTGCCTGAAAACGGGTGTGGTTCATCATTTTAATGTGGAAGGGGATGGTCGTTTTCACCCCCGAAAGTCGGAACTCATCCAGCGCGCGGCGCATCCGCAGAATGGCTTCCGCGCGCGATTCACCGTGCGTGATGAGCTTCGCCAGCAGCGAATCGTAAAACGGCGTAATTTCCATCCCGAAATAGATGCCCGCATCCACGCGCACGCCGCCGCCGGTGGGCAGCGACAAGCCGGTGATTTTCCCGATTGAGGGCATAAAATTATTGAACGGGTCTTCCGCCAAAATACGGCATTCCATCGCCCAACCGTTGAGCCGGATGTCATCTTGGGTGAACGACAGTTTCCGACCGCCGGCGATGCGCAACATCTCTTTGACGATGTCCACGCCGGTGACCATCTCCGTGACGGGATGTTCCACCTGCAACCGGGTGTTCATTTCCAGAAAGTAAAATTTGCCGTCTTTGTCGAGCAGGAATTCCACCGTGCCCGCGCTCTGATAGTTCACCGCTTTGGCGGCAGCCACCGCCACCGCGCCCATCTCCGCCCGCAATTCCTCGTTCACGGCAGGGGAGGGGGATTCTTCAATTAATTTTTGATGGCGGCGCTGAATGGAACATTCCCGCTCGCACAGATGGACGGTGTTGCCGAAACTGTCGGCGAGGATTTGCACTTCCACGTGCCGCGCGCCGACCAGCATCTTTTCCAGATAGACGCGGTCGTCGCCGAAAGCGGCTTTGGCTTCACTGCGGGCGGTGCGCAATGCCGCCGCCATCCCTTCCACCGCATAGACGGCACGCATCCCTTTTCCGCCCCCGCCCGCCGCCGCTTTCACCAGCAGGGGGAACCCGATGCTCGGCGCGAGGGCAACCAGTTCATCATCAGATAAACCTTTAGGGCTGCCGGGCACAAGGGGAACACCGGCTTTGGCAACGGTTTCGCGGGCAATGGTTTTATCGCCCATTTTGCGGATGGCGTCCGGCAGGGGACCCACCCATGTAAGCCCGGCATCAATGACCGCTTGCGCGAAGTCGGCATTTTCCGCCAGAAAACCATAGCCGGGGTGGATGCTGTCGGCGCCGCATTTTTGCGCCAGCGCGATGATTTTATCGCCGCGCAGATAACTTTCGCCCACGGGAGGGGGTCCGATGCGGTAGGCTTCGGTGGCGCGGCGCACGTGCGGTTGCAGGCGGTCGGCGTCCGAAAACAGCGCAACGCTTTCCAGCCCCAAGTCGGAGCATGCGCGCTGAATGCGCATCGCAATTTCGCCACGATTGGCAATTAAAACTTTTTTCAGCATAGGTTAAATCCTTGTTCAAATGACAAATAACGGGTGACCAATGATTGTCTCACAACGGAATATTGCCGTGTTTTTTGGGCGGATTTTCATCTCGTTTGTTTTGCAGCATTTCCAGCGCGTTGATGAGCCGGGGACGGGTCTGATTCGGCTCAATCACATCGTCCAGATACCCGCGCGATGCCGCCACATACGGGTTGGCGAAGGTGTCGCGGTATTCCTGCACCAGTTCTGCCCGCAATGCTTCCGGGTCGTCCGCTGCCGCCAATTCGGCGCGGTACAGAATATTGATGGCGCCTTCGGGTCCCATCACCGCAATTTCGGCGGAGGGCCACGCGAGGTTGATGTCGCCGCGAATGTGCTTGCTGCTCATCACGTCGTATGCGCCGCCGTATGCCTTGCGGGTGATGACGGTGATTTTCGGCACGGTGGCTTCGCTGTATGCGTACAGTAATTTCGCGCCATGCCGAATGATGCCGCCGTGCTCCTGCGCCGTGCCGGGCAGGAAGCCGGGCACATCCTCAAAGGTGATGATGGGGATATTGAAAGCATCGCAGAAGCGGATGAAGCGCGCGGCTTTCACAGAGGCGTTAATATCGAGCACCCCGGCGAGTACGGCGGGCTGGTTGGCGACAATGCCCACGCTGCGCCCGTTCAACCGCGCAAACCCGACCACGATGTTGCGGGCGAAATGCTCCTGCACTTCCAGAAATTCGCCGTCATCCACCACCGAGTTGATCACTTCATGGATGTCATACGGTTTATTGGGATTTTCGGGGACAACCGTGTCTAAATTGCTGTCGGTGCGCAGGGGGTCATCCAAACATTGAACCTGCGGGGGGTCTTCCATATTGTTGGCGGGCAGATAGCTCAGCAATTTCCCCAGAATGTAAAGGGCGTGTTCCTCGTTTTCGGCGGCAAAATGCGCCACCCCGCTGATGCTGTTGTGCGTTTCCGCGCCGCCCAATTCCTCGAAGGTCACTTCTTCATGCGTCACCGATTTGACGACATCGGGACCGGTGACGAACATATAGCTGGTGTTTTTCACCATGATGATGAAATCGGTGAGGGCGGGGGAATAGACCGCGCCACCGGCGGACGGTCCCATAATCACCGAAATTTGGGGGATGACGCCCGACGCCAGCGTGTTGAGCAGGAAGATGTCGGCGTATCCGCCCAAACTGATGACGCCTTCCTGAATGCGCGCGCCGCCGGAGTCGTTCAACCCGATGAGCGGCGCGCCGTTTTTCATTGCCATGTTCATGATTTTTACAATTTTCGCGGCGTGCGCTTCGCCCAAACTGCCGCCGAAAACCGTGAAATCCTGGGCGAAAACGTACACCAATTCATCGTTGATGGTTCCGTACCCGGTCACCACCCCATCACCGAGGGGGCGGTTTTTGTCCATCCCGAAACGGCGGGTACGATGAGTGACAAAAACGTCCAGCTCGCGGAATGAGCCTTCATCCAGCAACAGATGCAGACGCTCGCGGGCGGTGAGTTTTCCTTTTTTGTGCTGGGTGTCAATCCGTCTTTGCCCGCCGCCTTCGCGGGCTTTGGCTTTTAAATCTCGTAGTTTTTGAATTTTGGGGTCAAGGGACATAAATCCTCCAAGAGTGGGTCAAAAGTGCATCACGTAACAAAACACATCCCTGTGGTGATGGTTACGACAATCAACGGTTCAGCACAATTTTTCCGAATTGTTCGCCGTTCTCCAGAATTTTCATCGCCGCCACACCGTCGGTCAGCGGCATCACCGTGTGGATGGTGGGGTGTAATTTTCCGGCGAAAACCAGTTCCATCACCGTGCGATAATCGTAATGGCTGCCCATCGTGCTGCCGATGAGACTGATTTGCTTGCTGAACAAAAATCGCAGGTCGAGCTGAACGATGGGACCGCTGGTATTGCCCACAATGACGATGCGCCCGCCGCGTTTGACGGCGCGCAGGCTGTACGGCATCGTCGCCGCGCCGACATTATCGACCACCACGTCCGCGCCCTGTTTACCGGTGAGTTTGTAGACCGCTTTCCACCAGTTGGGGTCATCCCGATAATTCAACACGGTATCCGCGCCGAGTTCGGCGGCTTGCGCCATCTTCACTTTGGTGCTGGTGGTGGCGATGACGGTACAGCCCGCCAGTTTCGCAATTTGGATGGCGGCGCTGTTCACCCCGCCCCCCGCGCCGAGTACCAGCACGGTTTCCCCCGCGCGGAGATTGGCGCGACGCATCAACATCCGCCACGCGGTGAGATATACCAGCCCCGCCGCGGCGGCGGTTTCAAAGGGCACATCGTCGGGCAGGGGGATGACGTTTTCGGCGGGCAGCACCACAAATTCGGTGTGCGTGCCGGGGATGTGCTCGCCCAAAATGACGTAACGCGGGCTGACGCTGTCCTCACCCTGCGCGGTGAACGCATCGGCGGCGGTGTTCACGCCGGGGTCAATCGCCACGCGGTCGCCCACGGCAACCCCGGTGACCCCCTCGCCGACGGCGGCAATCACGCCCGCGCCATCGCTCCCGCTGATGTGCGGCATCGCCAAATTCAACCCCTTCCAGCCCTCGCGCACCCAAATATCGAGCCGGTTGAAGGCGCTGGCTTTCAACGCCACCAACACCTCACCCGCGCCGGGCGTCGGTTCGGGCACGTCGAACAGCCCCATTTTGCTGATGTCACCATGTTCGGAAAAGCCAATCGCTTGCATATATTTCTCCTTTGAAAAATAGTTGTCGGTTTTCGGTGGTTGGAATCAAGTTTCATCCGGCGGCTCATCAGCCGAGGCTTGCCGGTATTTCGCTATTTTTTCTTTGATGACGGCGATGTCCGCTTTTGTCCAGTGCCGGGTTTCACGTTTGGTCTCTTCGTCGTCGCCCACTGCGGGCGGTTTTTCCTCAACAGGGGCTTTCACGGGCAACTTGAAGTGGAACTGACTGCCGGGGCATGTCTTTTCGTTGCATTCCGGGCTGTCCACCCACACATCGCCGCCGTGCGCCTTGGCAATTCCCCTCACCAACGGCAGCCCCAACCCCGTACCCGCGCCCTTGAATTTCACACTGCTGGTGCTGTGGAAGGCAACATCATCGACCCGGTAAAACTTGCTGAAAATGCGCCGGTGGTCATTCGGGTTGATGCCGATGCCGGTATCGGTGATGATGAGTTCCACGCTGTCGATGTCGTTTTCGGTAAAGAAGCGTCCCGTGATGGTGATGGTTCCGCCGTCGGGGGTGTATTTGATGGCGTTGTTGAGCAATTGGCTGACGGCTTGCACCAGACGCACCATATCGCCCTCGATGCTCGGCAGTTGGTCAATGCCGGAAACGATGAGGGTATGATTGCGTTTTTCCAGCGCATCCGACTGCTCTTCGATGGCGTTGCTGACCACATCTTCGAGTTTCAGCGTATGGCGGGCGATGTTCAAAATGCCGTAATCGGCTTTGCTGACATCGAAAATCAAATCCACCACTTGTTTGAGCCGGGTGCTTCCCCGCGCAATGCCGTCGAGCACGTGTTGAAGGTAGGTGGGGTCTTGCAGGTCGCCGGCGGTAGCTTCCAGCAGCATGCTGGCATAGCCGTGAATGTGGGTGAGGGGGGTGCGCAATTCGTGCGAGGCGATGGAGATGAAATCGGTTTTATTGCGGTCGATGGTGGTGAATTCTTCCGTCAATTCGCCGAGTCTTTGATTCACCTGCCCCAACTGCCCGAAAAGGCGAGCTTTGTCCAAATCGAGCGCCACCTGCGTGACCACCGCGTGCAATTGCCGCAAATCGCGGCGGGAAAAACGCCCATAGCCCGGCTTCGCCCCTAGCGCCAGCACGCCGACCAGCTCATCCTGCCGCAACACCATCGGCACGAATAAATCTGCGTCCAACGCTTCGAGCCACTCCCGGCTGTCGGGGTCAACCGCGCGGAATTTGGGCAGCATCTCCAAATCAAAGCGGCTGATGGGCGTCTGCGCGGTTTTGAGATGGACAAACCACGGGTCGTTATGCGGGAAGATGCCGTTGGTGGACGCCTGCATCCCCGCGCCCGCCGCCAGGGTGACGGTGGCGCGGCGCGTGCCGTCGCCGTGTACAATGAAAATCGCGCCCCGTTCCACCTGAATTTCCTGCAAAATGAAACGAAGCGCCTGCTGGCTCAACTTGTAAAAGTCCCAATCAGTTTTCACGGTCTGGCTGTACGCCCGAACGACCGCCAGCTCATCTTCATGTTTCCCGAAAAGGACACTGCCGAAAGTGCGCTCGGTGGAACGTGCTAGCGCGGGGAGAAAAACGCCCAATCCCAGCGCCATTGCCACCAACCACAGCAACGCCGAAGCGGACGGCACGCCCCAATCGGGCATCAAATAGGCAACAGAGAGCGCGAAAAAGACAAAAATGCTCACGGCAATGGTGACGGTGAGCGATTTCAGTGTGCGGGTGATGACCAGGGTCAGTTCCGGGGGATAATAATTCAGCGTGGTGTAGCCGATGACCATAATCCCGGCAATCATCAGCGCATGCGCCAGCGGGAACAATTCTCGCTGTAAAATGAACAGCCCGTTGGCAACCACCAGCACCACCGTGCCCCCAAGCCAGTACCAATAGCGATTCCGGTACTGCACCTGCGGATGCACGCGCCACGCCTGCCACAGGGCAATCAGAGTGATGGCGATACCCGCCCCCCAAATAATACCGTATCCCGCATCATTCATCCACTGGTGCGAAACCTGAGCGGGCAGGGTCGGAAGAATCGCGGTGGCGATACCCCCCACATCCAGATACCAGCCCACCCACAGCAGCAACAACACGCTGCCGCCGCCCAACACCCACCGGCGCGCGCGGTCTCGTCCGGTGAAAGAGAGGGTCAGCGTTGCCAGCAGTATCGGCAACAGCGTCTGGCTGATGGCGATTTCCGCCAGCGCAACCCCGCTGCGGGGATTCTGGTCATACGCAATGCGTCCGCCACTCCAAACCAACCCGACTATCAAAAAGAAAATCAGGGTGCGAATGCCATATTCTTTTTCCTGCCAGCGCAGAACGGCGGACAACAACAGAATGCTGAAACCCACCACGCCACCCACGGCAATGAATGTACCGGGTGAAATATGCATAATTATCAACAACGAACGATGCGATCCTTTGACTGTGCCTCTATTTTAACACGCTTCTGACGTTGGGGGAAAAACTCATATTGCCGATACGGGTCACATCAGACCGCGCTCTTTCAGGCTCACAAAACGCTGATTGCCGATGACAATGTGGTCGAGCAATTTTATATCGAACACCGATGCCGCCTCTGCGATGCGCCGCGTCACCTGCACATCCTCCGGGGACGGGGTGGGGTCGCCGGAAGGATGATTGTGCGCCACAATCATCGCGGTGGCATTGACGCGCACCGCCGGGCGCATCACCTCCGCCACGCGGATGACCGCCGAATTAACGTTTCCCTTGTAAATGGTGGGCGATGACAGCACATGATGCTTGGTATCGAGCAAGACCACCCGCAGATGTTCCTGCTCCAATTGCCCCATTTCCAGCATCAGCATGTTGGCGGCATCCGTGGGGGATGTGATTTGCGGGCGTTGCGCCGGCGATGCCAGCATCAGCCGTCGCCCCAGTTCCAGCGCGGCTTGCAATTGGCTCGCTTTGGCGGGTCCCAACCCGCGCATTGCCGCCAGTTCGGAAAACTCAACCCGCGAAAGCCCCAGGATGCCACCGTGTTCCAGCAACAGCCGATTACTCAAATTCAACACGTTTTCGCCTTTTATGCCGGTTCGCAGTAAAATAGCAATTAATTCAGCATTCGATAATGCGCCTGCGCCATAATGTTGCAGTCGCTCACGGGGGCGTTCGTTGGTGGGAAGTTCAGCAATGGTAAAATGATAGTTTCCGTTGGTCGTCATATGCTTCACCGTTTACGGGCGGTATTTTTCAATGAGTGTTCGGGAGGGTTGAACAATGTCGAGCGCGGAAAGCTCGGCGGGGGAGACCCAACGCGCATCCAGCGCGTCGTCGCCGGATACGGGCGGCTGATTCGGCGTTTCAGGGTGCGCCAGAAAGACCAAAATCAGGTAATGGAAACGGGGCACGCCGTCATCACCGGCATCGGAACAGGCTTCAAACCAGTGGATCATCTCGCCCACCGTCACCCGGACGCCGGTTTCTTCCAGCGTCTCCCGCGCCACCGCCGCCGCCAACGATTCGCCCCATTCCACCTGCCCGCCGGGAACTGACCATTGCCCCTTGCGGGGTGGTCTGCCACGTTGAATCAACAGCACGCGCGCGCCGTCGAAAACCAGCGCGCCCACCGCCGGGATGGGGTGTCGGTGAGTTGACCTGTCCATTGTCTGCCTCCGTGAAAAACTGCCCAAGATTTCGGGTTGACCCGCTAAAATGGTATGCTGAAAGTGATTTTCTGTCAATTTTTTGCCGATATGGCTTGTGCGGGAATTTGTTTTTTGCGTTTCATCCAAAATGTATTAATATTCATCAACTATATAGCACTACGGTGGAAAATAATTTCCCTGATATAAATTAATTTCATCCGAAAGAGGTTCTATCATGTTAGACCCCAAAAGTCCGATTGCATGGCGTTTTGCCCAGATGAATGAACGTGTTGCCAGCGCCAAGTCGCAAGATTTGTATCTCTACCTGCAAGAAGCCGAAGAAATTAATGGCATGCACGTCACCATCAAAGGGCGAGACATGCTGCAATTCGCATCGTATTCGTATCTGGATTTGTTGGGGCATCCCAAAATTGATGCCGCCGCCCATGAAGCCATTGAACGGTACAGCAGTGGCACGCACGGTGTGCGCATTCTGGCGGGAACCATCCCCCTGCACACCGAACTGGAACAAACCATCTGCGAGTTTAAGGGCACAGAAGCCGCGATGGTCTATTCCAGCGGGTTCGTGACCAACTATTCCACCATCGCCGCGCTGGTGGGACGCAACGACGTGGTGATTTCCGACAAGCTGAATCACGCCAGCATCGTGGACGGCTGTCTGATGTCGCGGGCGAAATTCATGCGCGTGGCGCACAACGATATGCGCGCGCTGGAAAAAACACTGGCGAGCATCCCCGCCGGAAAGGGGAAACTGGTCGTCGCCGATGCGGTCTTCAGCATGGACGGCGATATCCTCAACCTGCCCGATATGGTCGGCTTGTGCAACAAATACGAAGCGTTGCTGATGATTGACGAAGCGCACTCGGTCGGGGTCATCGGCGAAACGGGGCGCGGCATTGAAGAATATTACGATATGAAGGGCGTCATTGACATCAAAATGGGGACGCTCAGCAAAACAATTCCCAGCATCGGCGGGTATATCGCCGGCAACGAGGAACTCATCACCTACCTGAAACACGCCTCCCGCGCCTTCATCTTCTCGGCGGCACTCCCCCCCGCGCAAACCGCCGCCGCCAAAGCCGCCTTCGAGGTGATTATGGAAGAACCGGAACGGGTGAAACTGCTGCACCGCAATGTTGACCACTTCATCAGTGGATTGCAGGCGCGCGGATTCAACACCCTCAACTCCGAAACTCCCATCGTACCCATCATCGCCGGAGATGACGAGCGGGCATGGCTGATGGCGAAAATTGCGCAGGAACACGATATTTTCGTGCTGCCGGTGGTCTCGCCCGCCGTGCCGAGCAATTTGGCGCGCTTGCGCTGTAATGTCACCGCCGGGCACACCATCGAAGAGATTGACCGCGCAATGGACATTTTTGTGGACGCCGCGAAAGAAGTGGGGGTATTGTAAGCCGGTGAAGTTGGCAACCCTGCAACCCTGCAACTTTGGACGTGAAACTTGAAACCCAAACCCGGCGAAACCAACCAATTTTACACCGACCGCATCCTCAATCTGGCGCATCGCGGGGCGCGGAAGCAAGCCCCCGAAAACACCCTGCCCGCGTTTCGGTTGGCGGCGGAACTCGGCGCGGATGGCATTGAGCTGGACGCGCAACTCTCGCGGGATGGCACGGTGGTCATCATCCACGATTTTTCGCTGGATAAAACCACCGACGGCAGCGGGCTGGTGCGCAATTTCTCGCTGGCGGAGCTGAAAGAATTCGATGCGGGCAGTCATTTTTCCCCCGAATTCGCCGGCACGCCCATCCCCACGCTGGAAGAAGTTTTTGCCGCACTGGGTCCCGTATTGCTCATCAATGTGGAACTGAAATCTGCCGCCGTGCAGGACAACGGGCTGGAAGCAGAGGTCATCCGCCTGATTGAAAATTTCAATTTGCAGGATAGAGTCATCCTCTCATCGTTCAACCCTTTTGCCCTGAACCGCGCCTACCGCATCAACCCAAAAATCAAACGCGGATTTCTGTGGGCGCCCGATTTGCCGTGGTTCATGCGCCGGAAACTCTTCCGGGCGCTGGCACACGAAGATATGTTCCATCCGGAATGGCGCACCGTGACGGCAACCACCGTGAAACACGCCCACGCCAAAAATCGCCCGGTGAATGTGTGGACAACCAATGCGCCCGATGATATGCGCCGGATGATTTCGCTCGGGGTGGACGCAATTATGACCGATTATCCGGATAGGTTGCAACAGGTGTTACGTGAAACCGATTAAAGTTGTCTTAAATCCATACGCGGGACGTTGGAAAGCCAAAGCCCACATTAATATCCTGAAAGAAACATTGACCCGCCTGAACATCCCCTTTGATTTGACCGTCACCGAGCGGGTGGGGCACGGTATTGAGGTCGCCCGCGCCGCCATCGAATCGGGATTCGAGACGGTGGTTTCCGCCGGTGGCGACAGCACCATCAACGAGGTGGTCAACGGGCTGGCGCAGGCGGCACGGGTGGGCGACGGTGACGGCGTTGCCGGAACTTTCGGCATCATCCCGCTGGGAACCGCCAACGATTTGGCGTTCACCCTCGGCATCCCGCTTGACCTGACCGCCGCGTGCGAGCGGCTGGCTCGCGCCCGCACCCGCAATATCGACATTTGCCGGGTGAACGAACGATTTTTCGCCAACAATTCCGCCATCGGGATGGAACCATCGGTCACATTGGAAGCCGAGAAAATCCAGCTCATCAAAGGTCCGGTGCGGTATCTAGTGGCGGCGATGCGCGCCATCGCCAAAGGACCCGCGTGGTATGCTCGCATCGAATGGGATGACGGTAGTTTCGAGGGGAGCATTTCGCTGGTCTCGGTGGGGAATGGCGCGCGCACCGGCGGGTTTTACATGACGCCGCACGCCAGCGTGGATGACGGCACGCTCGATTTTGTTTTCGCGCCGGCGATGAACCGGCTGGCATTAATTCAACTTCTCCCCCAGACATACAGCGGCAAACATATTTACGACCCCAATGTCACCTATGAGCAAACCAGCCGTCTGCGCATCGAAATTGATGAAACCCCGCTGCACACCGATGGCGAAATCATCCACCGGCGGGTCAAAAGCCTGATATACGATATTTTCCCCAAAAAGTTACGGGTAATTGTGTGATTCTCCACGCGGCATTTCATCTGCTGTACAACCAAATGGCATTCACATACGAATGGGTCGCCGGGGCGGTGTCACTGGGGCGATGGACGCGCTGGCGGCAAACGGCGCTGGAACACCTCTCGCCCGGAAAAACGCTGGAACTGGCGTTTGGCACGGGCGTTTTGTTTTCGCAAATGGCGCAGGGGGGACTCGCGCCCGTGGGAATTGACCTTTCGCCGTATATGGCGCGCATCACCGCCCGCCGTCTGCGCCGAAGCAACCTGCCGCGCACCATCGCCCGCGCCCGCGCCGAGACACTGCCTTTCCCCGGCGGCTATTTTTCCAACGTCATCGCCACGTTCCCCACCGATTATATTTTCTCCGTGCCGACGCTCATCGAAATTCGGCGGGTGCTTTCCCCCAAAAACGGGCGGTTGATTGTGGTGCTTCAGGGCGATTTACAACATCTGGGTTGGATAAATTCGGCGATTGAGTGGCTGTACCGGGTCACGGGTCAGCGCGCCGTTCCCTTCCAAACCATCGCCGAGCGTTTTGGCGCGGCGGGATTTTCCGCCACCCGCGCCGTCACCACGGTTCAGGGCGCAACTGCCATCGTTGTGGTGGCAAAACCCGCCGGATAATCTCACTCGGCACATTCCCCAAATGCGCCGCCTGTGGTATAATTGGGCGCAAACATCCACGGTGACGGGAGTTAACCATTGCAAAAATTCATCAACCCCTACCGGTTGGGTGAACTGCCCGCCAACCCCGCCGAATTTTTCGACCGGGAAGAAACACTGGCTTGGGTGGAAAGCCAACTGATAGCTCAACGGCGTTTGCTCATCATCCACGGCGCGCCGCTCATCGGAAAGAGCAGTCTGCTGAAATTTCTGCCTGCGCTCTTGGGCATTGACAACAAAGCGGTGACGTTACCGCTGGCATCCGCGGCGGCGGAAAACGCCACCGACGTGCTGGCATTCATCAGCCGCCGAATGATGCTCCAATTGGCGGAGCAGGACATCGCCCCGCCCACGCTGGCGGCGGAAAATGACCCGGTCGCGGTGCTGGACGACACCATCGCGTAGTTTGCCGCCGTTGCGCCCAATCAGGTGTTGCTGATGCTGATTGATGATTTTGACGCATTATTGCGCATCCCCGGCGCGGTGGAAACCGTGTTGGGCGCGCTGGAGATTTTGCTCACCCGCCACAATCATCTCAGCCTGATTCTGACTTTTCAGTCTGTTTCAGTCCCTTTTTTGAACCATCATCTGCTCGCCACCGCACCCATCCACCAACTGCCGCCGTTCAACCAAAGCAACGCGCTGAAATTCATCACCGCGCCAGTGGAAAAAGTCCTGCGCTTCGATTACGGTGTACCCAAACGCATCGCCGAACTGACCTCAAACCACCCCTATTATCTGAATCTGTTTTGTCATACCCTGTTCAACCGCTGCGCCCGCGAAGGCTGGGTCAATTTGCGGTACGTGGATGATACGCTGGATGATGTACTTTCGCAGACGATTGCGCCGTTTGAAGCCCAATGGCAGCAATCGACGTGGATTGAACGCACGATTTTGGTGGCGATTGCCGCCGCCAAAGGCTCGCATGGGATGACCACCCGGCAGGAAATGATTGCCCATCTGTCTCGAAAAGACAAAAATGCCGATGAAAATATCATTTCCACCGCGCTGGAATCGCTGACGTACCGGGGCGTGCTGATGAAAATGGGCGCGCTCAGTTATCGCTTCGCGGTCGATTTGTTCCGCCATTGGACTGCGCACCATTACGCGCTGGATGATATTCTGGC
>JAJRSQ010000241.1 GCA_024278725.1 Chloroflexota bacterium | reverse complement strand
TGCCGGGTTGCGCGTGATGGGAATTGTTCAGATTTTTTTTCAGATGATACAGCAATCGGGCTGCATCTTTTGCGGAAGGCGTCTCTGCCATACATCCATCCAACCTGTGATGAAAAGATTATAACGCATAGAACATCAAATTGGAAATCGGGTAAAATTTGCTGGAAGCGCACGACCGTGCTATATTTGTGTTACGGGCCACTAGCTCAATTGGCAGAGCAATTGACTCTTAATCAATCGGTTCAGGGTTCGAGTCCCTGGTGGCTCATTCTCAACACAAATCCCCGGTTCACCCGTCACCGCGATGCGCGGCAGGCGGGTGTTTTGTTTTCACACCCGCGATGCACAAACCATTTCATCAACGGTAAATAGACATTCAACCCCTCTCCTCAAAGACACATCAAAGGTGCTTTAAGCCCTGCGGTGTGTCTTTATTTTTTGCACCCGGGGTCATTTGTACCAAAAAAGATAGGTCATACCTCCCTTGTTGACGACTTTGTTCCCAATTATACTAAGTATGCCGGTTATGGTCAGAGGCGCCTCATCGCTGACAAGGGCATTTGCGAGTGTGCCGTTGTCGAAAAAAGTTAGACCGTAACAAAATTCGTCGGCTGTCCGTCACAACTAAGTTCCAGCATATCAAAAAAATATAATTTCTACACCAAGGAGTGAGGATTATGCAGCAAAAAAATTTAATGTATTCGATTGGTACATCCGTTGTTTTGGCAATTATTGCGATTGTCGTTGCCGTGGTCATTTCAAACGGGCAAACCGCCAGTAAGTTGAACAATGCCGACCGCAGTCTGACTTTGTGGAATATCCAACCCGGGTTGGGCACAATTATGATTGAATATTCCACCCGAATGAACAACGCCTGGTGGGCTGTTGATGCCGATAACTGGGATATGGCAAAATATCAGGTCAAAGAAATGACGGAAATTCAGGAAGTTGGCGAGGTTACGCGCCCCAGCCATGCTGACGCACTGAAGAAATTCGAGAAAAATGATATTGACCCGATGATGCAAGCTATCGGCGCCAAAGACAAAGATGCGTTTATCGCCGCGTATGATAAAGCGATTACCGGCTGTAACCAGTGCCACGGCGACACCAAAGGCAAAGATGGCAGCTCGTACCGCTTTGTGAAAATCATTCGCCCGACCGCCAATTACCCCTTCGCCAATGTTGATTGGGCGGGACAGTAAAAAAACAGAGTGAGGTGACGAATATGGCTGACGAAAAATGTACGTCTGTGACTGAGGCTGAAGACAATGCAATCCGCCTCAGTCGCAGGCAGTTTTCAAAATGGTTGGTCGGCGGCATCGGTGCATTTATGGCATCTGCCGTCGGAGTCCCTATTGTCGGAACGATATTTTCGGCGGCATTGGGCAAGCGCGAAGCTGCCGAAATCACGCTGGGCAAACTGGAAGATTATCCTATCGGCGAGCCGACGGTGGCGCAGTTCACGGTGATGCAAACGGATGGCTGGCAGCGCACCATCGCGAGCCGCAGTGTGTGGGTGGTGCGCAACAGCGATAGCGATGTGACGGTATTCAACGGACATTGCACCCACTTGGGTTGCGCCTACAACTGGAAGGATGATGGAGACCACGCAGAACATTTTGTGTGTCCGTGTCACAATGGCATTTTCACCAAAGATGGCTCGGTCACGTCCGGTCCGCCGCCGCGCCCGCTGGATACTTTATCCGTGCAAATAAAAGATGGGCACGTGGTGATTAGCTATGAGGATTTTCGTTCGGGGATACCTGAGAAGACGCCGGTGTAGGAGAGGATAACAATGACAAATTTGTCTGAATGGCTTGAAGAGCGAGCCGGCATTAATCAAATATACAACGTGCTGCTTTTGCGGAAAATTCCACGCGGCGCAGGATGGTTGTACACGCTTGGCTTTGCCACCCTGTTCGTATTTATTTTGCAGGCAGTTACGGGTACAATATTGGCACTATTTTATGTCCCCAGCCCTGACCATGCCTATGAAAGTGTGCGGTTCATTCAATATGTTTTACCCTTCGGTAGTTTCATCCGAGGTATCCACCGTTGGGGTTCCAGCGCAATGGTTGTGTTGGTCGGGCTGCATCTGGTCACGGTTTTTGTGCTGGGCGCATACAAACATCCCCGCGAAGCCACGTGGGTGGCGGGGGTGATTCTGTTGTTGCTGGTGGTCGGCTCCGGATTCACCGGCTATCTTCTGCCGTGGGACCAAAAAGCATATTGGGCAACCACCGTGGGAACCAGCATGGCGGGAACTGTACCCGTTATTGGCGATGCCATCCTGAAAATCATACGGGGCGGCAGTACAGTTGGAGCGCTCACCTTAACCCGATTCTATGGTTCGCATATGCTCATTTTACCGGCACTATTTTTGCTGACCATCGGCGTGCATTTGTATTTGGTGGTGTATCTGGGTGTATCTGTGCCGCCGTGGCTTTGGGAATCCAAGAAAGAAAAATTGCCGGATGATGAAACGGAACGATATACCCTCTTCAAGAAACAAGGTCATCCATTTTGGCCCGACATCATTGTTGAGGATGCCATTGTCAGCCTGATTATCTTCTTGATTTTAGTGGCGCTGGCGGTTTTTGTGGGGGCATCGTTGGAGGCACGGGCAGACCCCGTCGCTTCCGATTATGTGCCGCGCCCCGAATGGTATTTCCTTTTCCTCTTCCAATTGCTGAAATTGTTCCCCGGTTCGCTGGAATGGGTGGGCGTGATTGTCATCCCGTCCATCATCATCCTGGCGATTCTTTTCCTGCCCTTTTATAGCCGCGAAAAATCCCGCCGTCCCGAGCGTCGTCCGGCGGCAATGGCGGTGGGCGCGCTGTTCATCATCGGTGTGGTGGGGTTGACATACACCGGATGGGCGTCAACACCGGCAACCGCCGCCACCGAGCGCGGCATTGTTTTGAACGCCACACAGGTGGTTGGACGCAGTCTGTATCAGGGAAACTGCGCCGTTTGTCACGGTGAAAATGGCGAGGGAACATCTGATGGACCTTCATTGACCGATGTGGGGTCGTTGCGTAACCCGGCGTTCATTCACGGCTATATTGAAAATTCGCTGGCAATGAACCCCGACGCGGAAATGCCGGCATTCATTCCGCCTCCCGGCAAAGGGCAACAGATTTTAACCCACCAACAAGTTGAAGCTATTACCCAATATTTGATGACATTTCGTGCGGAAGGGGGAGATTGAAATGAACAAAGCCTCTTGGAGCGGTATCTTTTTGGTTGTCATTGGGCTGGTACTGGGAAGTGCGATGGCATTCGGGGTTTATCAGGTCGAAGCGGCTGCCCGAGCGCGACGAACGCCGGAAACCGTCTCCCCCCTGTCGCCGCCGGCGCCGATTGCGTTGCAAGCGGACGCGGGCGACCCAATCAGGGGCGCGCCATTATACGACCATGCGTGCGCCGGTTGTCACGGTACGTTGGGCAATAGCGACCGACCTTTACACGGTCCATTGTTAAATGTTTATTATCCCGATGACGGGGTTTTGGCTGCCATTGTACGGCAGGGATACGGGACAATGCCCCTCACTGACAAGCAGGATTTGTCAGACCAGGATGTCGCGGATGTCATTGCCGTCATTCGGACATTCCCATAACGTGGTGTGGCGTATCACTTGGTGATATAACGTTCCTCTCAGAAATGCCCCCATCGCCCGTTTCGGGTGACGGGGGTATTCCAATTTAGAGCGTATATCGCTCAATATGGTTGCGCACGGCATAAGTTGCGGCTTCGATGCGGTTGGAAAGCCCCAGCTTGTTCAGAATGGCGCTGACATGATTGCGCACGGTGGTGACGCTCAACGTCAGGGCTTCGGCGATGTCGGCGTTGCTTTTCCCCTCGGTGACCAGCCGCAACACCTGTATCTCTCTCGGCGATAAATCGCGGAATGCGGCAGTGGATGATTCCCGTTGAGTGCGTTTCACGTAGTTCAAAATCTGTTTCGCCACTTTGGAATCTAAAGCCGCTTCGCCTTGCCCGACCGTGCGTACCGCTTGCAATAAATCATCGGTACTCAGTTGTTTCAGCACATATCCGGTTGCGCCGGCAGAAATGGCTTCGGTGACCATATTGTCATCGGCGTAAGAGGTGAGCATCAAAATGTGAATGTGTGGATGGGTGCGGTTGATTTCGCGGCATGCTTCGATACCGCTTTTGTCCGGCAGGCGAATGTCCATCAGAACGACATCGGGTTGTAATTGCCGGGCGAGTTGGATTGCCCTGTTCGCGCTGCCAGCCTCCGCGATGACCTCCAAATCCGGTTCACCGTTCAGCAATGAGCGCAATCCCAACCGCACGACGTGATGGTCATCCACTAACAAGATACGCAGTTGTTTCATAGCTGTCTCCTACGGGAACTTTTACGGCAATGGTTGTCCCTTGATTGGGGGCGCTGGATATTTTGATGATACCGCCCAGCAGTCTGGCACGGTCTTGCATATTGTTCAACCCGTACCCCCGAACAACATCGACCGGCAAACCCTTACCGTCATCTTTGATGGTCAGAAATAGCCATCCGTCGCGCACCACGGTGGACAATGAAACGTTGGTTGCCTGTGCGTGGCGGGTGACATTGCTCATCGCTTCATTGGTGATTGCCAGCAACCGGCTTACCTGAACGGGCGACAAAATCAGCTCCGGCGGCATATCCAAATTGAGGTCAACAGCTAGCATAAAGTTATGGTGAAAGGTGTGGGCAATCTCGGTTAATCCGGCGGCGAGGCTTTTGGTGGTCGGTTGGGGTTTGAGTGTGCCGATATAGTTGCGAATATCGGTGACCGCCTCATCCAGCATGGCGATGCCCTGCCGCAACTGCGCGATGCCGCCGGTGACATTGTCGCGCTGAAGATTGCGCTCGGTGGTGCGGAGCATCAATCCGGCGGCGTATACCGTTTGCAGCGTCCCGTCGTGCAATTCCCGCCCGATGCGTTCGCGTTCCGCCAGCAATATTTGCGCCTCTTCAATGTCCGCCAGCCGATGGTCAAGTTCCGTGTGGAAAACTTCCAGCGTTCTGATGGTGGCATACATCAATACTAACCCCAAAAGGCTGCGATACACCTGAATGGGGAGAGATGTGAGTTGCTGTATCAATTCCTGGTTCAGAACATTCGCGGGGAAAAAATCGCCGGCGGGCACAATAAGACCGCCCATAATGCTATACCCCACCAACCCGACTTGCATCAGCCGAATCATGGGCGCGACGTATTGTGTATTGCGGGGAACTAAATCCTTCTGCATTTGACGCTGCAATCCGTAAGCCGCCAGCAACCCGCCGGGCAATCCCAGGCTGTACCGCGCCAGAATATCCCCCGTCTGCTCCCAGCGGGTGATATTTTCGGTCAGGGTGAAGTCCGGCAAAAATAGATATAGCGCCCATATGAAAAAAATCGCGAGCGGCAAATAGCGCACTATGCGCCAACGTCCGGGCAAGGGGCGCAGACTCTCGATGCCGTATTGAAATAAACTGACGAATGACACTGCCAGCAAAAAGAGCTGCATAATTACCAAAATGTTGATAGCGCTATCGGGTAAATATGCCGTCTGGATGGGGATGAAAACATCTCCCCATTCGTGCAGCCCGTGGGTGAAGCCGAATATTGCCAGCCAATGCAGGTTTCGCGCCAGCGACAACCGGCTGTGCCGCCACGATTGGAGCGCAATTGCCAGCCCCAGCACAAAAAAAACTTGCCCGTAAACAAACAATATGATGATGTGATTGTAGACGAAAAACTGCTGAATTATCTTGAACATATCACAGTCCGGGGCGGATGGCGAGTTAAAACAACAACGGCAATATTCATCGACCCCCATTGATTTTAGCACAGAATCGCTTTACAGGATAGACGACGAAGGTTAATGTCGCATGTTTGCTTCATCGGGATTTTGGACTATACTCATCATCATATCATTGAATGATGATATGACAGGGAGACCGAATATGCTGATAACCGCCAAAGTCCAAGCTGTTGATTTGCAAGCCAAGTTTTTCCGTGGCTTCGCCGATACCTCCCGGCTCGCCATTCTGGAAGCCATCCGCGAGGGACCCCTCACCGTGGGCGAAATCGTCACCGCGACCGGGCTTTCCCAGTCCAACGCCTCCAACCATCTGGGCTGCCTGCGCGATTGCGGACTGGTCACCGCCCGCCAGGAGGGACGCTACGTCTACTATCAACTCAGCGACGAGCGGGTGGCAACCCTTCTCCGCTTGGCGGATGAACTGCTGGCGGACGCGGCGCAAAGCGTCTACGCCTGCACCCGCTACAATACGCCCGAACAAACCGAAACGGAATGAATCGTCTCAGGTGACAATTTTTTGTAGGGGCGAACCTGCGTGTTCGCCCGCCACAGGGCAGACACATCGGTCTGCCCCTACCTGTCAAAATACACTAGATTCGGGACTTTTGATTTTCTGGCGCTTCCCGGTGCCATCTGTGCCCCAAATCGAAATTAACATTTCCCGAAGAAACAAATATGACCGAAGCACTCAAAACACTCGAACTCCGCGTCGGCAATCTTGATTGCGAACACGATGCCGCCGCCATTGAACGCGGTTTGACCGGCTTTCCCGGCTTGAACGACCTGTGCGTCTATCCCAAATCGGCGAAAGTTGCTCTTTCGTTTGACCCCGCAGCAGCCACCCCGGAAACCCTGAAGGCGCAGTTGGACGCGCTCGGCTTTCCGCCGCAAGCCGGATTGACCATGCCGGCGCCGCCCAAACCGTGGCGCAACCCCAAAGTGCTGACCGCCGCCGCGTCCGGCGTGCTGCTGCTGGTCGGCTGGCTCGGCGGGCTGGGGGGCGCGCCGGAAAGCGTTTCGCTGGCAATGTACCTCGCCGCGATTCTCGTCGGCGGCTATTATCCCGGCAGAGAGGCGCTGGAAGCGCTTATTTTCGAGCGGCAAATCGGTATCGAACTGCTGATGGCGGTCGCCGCCATCACCGCCACGGCAATGGGGCAAGCCCTCGAAGGGGCAATGCTGGTCTTCCTTTACGCCATCAGCGAAGCCGCCGAGGGTTACACCGAAGAGAAAACCCGTTCCGCCGTGAAGGCATTGATGGATTTAGCGCCCAAAGTGGCGCTGGTGCGGCGCAATGGCAGCGAAGTGGAAATTCCGGTGGAAGACATCGCCGTGGGCGATGTCTTCATCGTCAAACCGGGGCAAGCCGTCCCCACCGACGGCGAAGTCGTCGCCGGAACATCCGGGGTCAACCAAGCGCCGGTCACGGGTGAGAGCGTGCCGGTCGAAAAGCAACCGGGCGCGACCGTTTTCGCCGGCAGCATCAACGGTGAGGGAGCGCTGGAAGTGCGCGCCACCAAAGCCTTCGCCGACAACACCATCAGCCGCATCATCCAAATGGTCGAAGCGGCGCAGGAGCGCAAAGGGCGAAGCCAGCGTTTCATCGAGCGTTTCGGAGCGCGTTACAGCCCGCTGGTGCTGTTAATCGGTGTCCTCATCGCCATCGTGCCGCCCCTTTTGTTCGGCGCGGATTGGGTCACATGGATTACGCGGGCAACCGTCTTCATCGTCGCCGCCGCCCCGTGTGCGCTGGTCATTTCCATTCCGATTACCCTGGTTGCCACACTGGGAACCGGCGCGCGGCAGGGTGTGCTGATAAAAGGGGGCATCTATGTCGAGGAATTGGCGAAGGTCAAAGTGGTGGCGCTGGACAAAACCGGCACGCTCACCAAAGGCGAACCGGATGTGACCGACATCATCCCCTTTGACGAAAAAAGGTTGACCCGTGCCCAGTTGCTGGCGCTCGCCGCCGGTATCGAGGGGCGCAGTCAGCATCCGCTGGCGCAGGCGATTGCCCGCCACGCCGAGGCGCAGGGCGTGACGCCGGTCGCTGTCAGCGATTTTCGCTCACTGACCGGCGCGGGCGTTTCGGCGAAACACAACGGGCGGGCGGTCTATGTCGGCAGTCCGGATCTCTTCCGCACGCAATTGAAGCAAGCGCCGGAAATACCCGCCGATGCCCTCCGCCGATTGCAGACCGCGGGAAAAACCGTGGTGCTGGTCGGCGACGAAAGTTCGGTTTGGGGGATGGTCGCCATTCGGGACAACATCCGCCCCAATGCCCGCCGCGCCATCAAAGCGTTGCACGCTGTCGGGGTGGAAAAAGTGGTGATGCTCACCGGCGATAACGCGCGCACCGCCCAAGCCATCGCCCGCGAGTTGGGGCTGGATGAAGTCTATGCCGACCTGAAACCGGCGGATAAAGTGAGCCGGGTGCGCGAGCTGGCGGCGCGTTACGGGCACGTGGCAATGGTCGGCGACTGAGTGAACGACGCGCCCGCGCTGGCAGAAGCGACGGTCGGGGTGGCGATGGGGGCTGCCGGCACCGATGTCGCGCTGGAAACCGCCGACGTCGCCTTGATGCCGGACGATTTGGAGAAGCTGGCGTATGCGCTTCAATTGGCAAAACGAAACCGGTCGGTGGTCAACCAGAATCTGGGACTGTCGGCAATCGTCATCGGCACGCTGGTGGTCGGCGCGATTGGCGGATGGTTCACCCTGCCGGTGGCAGTGCTGGGGCATGAAATCAGCGAGTTTGTGGTCATCGGCAGCGGGTTGCGCATGTTGCGGGGATAATTTGTTGCAAGCGACAGGAATTATGAACTGAAACCAGAACGAAACCGGCAGTTTTTTCAAATATGTCATTGCGAACAAAGTGAAGCAATCCCCGGCTTGAAAAATGGCAGTTCAAGCCGGGGAAAATAACACAGGACTTACGCAGTTGCGGCATTTTACCCCCCTCAGTCCCCCCTCAAGCGGAGGGAAGTTAGCACCTCCCCCGCTGTCGGGGGACGCGAAGCGGGGAGGGGGTAGAACACCGTGATTTACCGCAACTGCGTAAGTCCTGTAACATACAACATAACCTGTCACACGTCCAGATTTTGCACTTGCGTGGCGTAGGTTTGGATGAAGCGTTTGCGCGGCGGCACCAGATTCCCCATCAGCATATCGAAGGTTTTATCGGCGCTGGCGGCATCTTCGATGTTCACTCGCAGCAAAATGCGGTTTTCCGGGTCCATGGTTGTATCCCACAATTGTTCCGGGTTCATCTCGCCCAACCCTTTGTAGCGTTGAATGTGATATTTGTCATCGCCGTTCAGGCCGCTTAACAGGCGGTTACGTTCCGCCTCGGTGAAAACATAGTGCGTTTGCTTTTTGTGGGTGATGGCGTAAAGCGGGGGTTGGGCAATATACAGATACCCATGCTCAATCACCGCCGGCATATACCGAAAGAAGAAGGTCAGCAACAGGGTGCGAATGTGTGCCCCGTCCACGTCGGCATCGGTCATAATAATGATGCGGTGATAGCGCAGGTCATCGGGATTGAAGCTGTCGCCCAGGCCGGTTCCCAGGGCGGTGATGAAGGTTTTGACCTCGTTGTTGCCCAGAATTTTCTCCAGATGAGCGCGTTCGGTGTTGAGGATTTTGCCGCGCAGGGGCAAAATGGCCTGAAAGCGGCGGTCGCGGCCCATTTTGGCGCTGCCGCCCGCGCTGTCGCCCTCAACAATGTACAGTTCGGCCCGGGCCGGGTCGCGCTCAGAGCAGTCGGCCAGTTTGCCGGGCAAGGCCATCGAACCCAGCGCGCTTTTGCGAAAGACCAGATCGCGCGCCTTTTTGGCGGCGGCTCTGGCCCGGGCCGAAGTGCGGCATTTTTCAACAATTGCTTTGGCCCCTTTGGGATGGGTTTCAAGGTACACGGCGGTGATGTCGGCCACAACCGCTTCCACGGCGTAGCGAACATCGGTGTTCATGAGCTTGACTTTGGTCTGGCTCTCAAACTGGGGGTCGGGGTGTTTAATGGAGATGACCGCCGTCAAGCCCTCCCGAATATCATCGCCGGAAAAATTACTCTCGGTTTCCTTGAGCAGGGTGTTTTTGCGGGCGTAATCGTTGATGGTGCGGGTCAGCGCCGTTCTGAAGCCGGTCAGGTGCGTGCCGCCATCCGGGGTGTGGATGGTGTTGGCAAAGGTGTAAATATTTTCGGCATACGTATCGGTATACTGAAAGGCCACCTCGATGGTCATATCATCCACATCGCGTTCACCGGCCACAGCGCTGTGCAACACCCGTTTGCTGCGGTTCAGGTAACGGGTAAAGGAAGAGATACCCCCTTCAAAATAGAAGGTATGCTCCTTAACGGGGTCAGAGCGCCCGTCAATCAGGGTCAGGGTTACGCCTTTGGTAATAAAGGCCATTTCCCTGAAACGCTGAAGCAGGGTTGGAAAGACCAGCCCGTCCACCTCTTTGAAAATGGTCTCATCGTACTTGAAGGTGATGGTGGTGCCGGTGACGGCCGGGTCGGGCAGGGGTTCAACCTGCTCCACCGCTGTTTGCGGCTTGCCCTGCGCGTATTTTTGACGGTACAGCCAACCATCGCGCCGCACTTCGGCCACCATCCACTCGCTCAGGGCGTTCACGGCGCTCACGCCCACGCCGTGCAGTCCGCCGGATACTTTATAGGCTTTGTTATCGAATTTGCCGCCGGCGTGCAATGAGGTCAGCACCAGTTCCAGAGTAGAAATTTTCTTTTCGGGATGGGGCGCTACGGGAATACCGCTGCCGTTATCGGTGACGGTCAGGCTCTGGTCCGGGTGGATGGTCACGGCCACGGTATCGCAGCGACCGGCCAGGGCCTCGTCGATTGAGTTGTCGACCACCTCGTAAACCAGATGATGCAGGGCTTTTATGTCGGTGCCGCCCACGTACATCCCCGGCCGGCGTCTGACGGCTTCCAGTCCCTCCAAAACCTGAATATCTTCGGCGTTATATTGTTGTTGGGTAACGTGATTATCCACAGATTTCTCCAACTGTTGTCCAGGACTGACGCAGTTGCGGTAAATTACGGTGTTTTACCCCCTCCCCGCTTCGCGTCCCCCGCTGTCGGGGGAGGAGCTAATTCCCCCCGCTTGAGGGCGCGAAGCGGTTTCTTCATCAGGGACTGAGGGGGGTAAAATGTTGCAACTGCGTAAGTCCTATGTTGTCATTAAATTTATCGGCCTTCTGATGGAATTGCGTAGGCAAAT
>JAJRSQ010000240.1 GCA_024278725.1 Chloroflexota bacterium | reverse complement strand
TCACGTATCACGATTCGGCAACACAACCAATCTCTAATCAACCAACAATAAAGGACGAGTGACAAATGACAAAACCAACCATCCATATTGAACAGGGCAGTCTTGAAAAAACCGCCGCAGACGCGATTATCGTCAATTTATTCAAGGGCGTCACCCACCCCGGCGGCGCAACCGGCGCGGTGGATGCCGCGCTCAGCGGGGCAATCAGCGAGTTGATTGCCGGGGGCGACCTCAGCGGCAAGCTCGGTGAAACAGCGGTGCTGTATCCGCGCGGCGCAATTCCCGCCAAACGGGTGATTGTGGTGGGGCTGGGTCCCGCCGACGATTTTTCGCCGGAAGGGGTGCGCGAAGCCGCTGCCGCCGCCGTCCTGCGGGCGCAATCACTGGGCGCGTCGTCGGTGGCGACGATTGTCCACGGGGCAGGCATCGGCGGGATGAACCCCGAAGATGCCGCTCAAGCCACCGTTGAGGGGACGATGCTGGCGTTGTATCGCTATGAATCCCCCCTCTCCCGCACCACCGATTCCCCGCCCCCCGATGTTTCAGCGTTCACCATCGTCGAATTTTCCCCCAAAAAACTACCCGCCATCACCGCCGGTGCGCGTGCCGGAGAAATCATCGCCCACAGCGTATACCTCACCCGCACGCTGGTGAATCTGCCCAGCAACATCGCTACCCCTGCCTACATCGCCGAAACCGCGCAACAAATGTGCGCCGAAAACGGACTCTCGTGCCGGGTGCTGTCGGAAGAGGAAATGCGCGCCGAAGGGATGAACGTGCTGTTGGCGGTCACGCAGGGGGCAACCCAACCCGCCCAATTCATCATCATGGAACACAATCCCGCCGACGCCCCCAATGCGGACACCCCGATGGTGCTGGTGGGCAAAGGGGTGGCGTTCGATACGGGCGGCTATAGCCTCAAAACGCGCACCGGCATGCCGGGCATGCACGGCGATATGGCGGGCGGCGCGGCGGTCATCGGCACGATGCGCGCCGTGGCGCAACTGAACCTCCCTTTGCGCGTCATCGGGCTGGTTCCCACCGTGGAGAATGTCATCAGCGCCACCGCCTACAAACCGAACGATGTTTTCGTCGCCAAAAATGGCGTCAGCGTGGAAATCATCAGCACGGATGCCGAAGGGCGGCTCATTTTGGCGGATGCGCTGTGCTACGCCGCCACCCTCAACCCCGCCGTGGTGGTTGATGTTGCCACCCTGACCGGGGGGAAAATGTTCGCCCTCGGCGCGCGCACTAGCGCCCTGTTCGCCAATGACGGCAAATTGCATGAACAATTGCAGGACGCCGCCGAAAAGGTGAGCGAGCCGGTGTGGCGTTTGCCGCTCGACCCCGCGTACGACCGCCAACTGAAGAGTCCCATTGCCGACCTGAAAAATACCGGCGGCAGACATGCCTCGTCCATCACGGCGGCGCGCTTTTTGCATCACTTCATCGGTGAACACCCGTGGGCGCATATTGATATGGCGAGCGGGGAATTTTACGAACCGGGTCCCAATCACACCCCGCGCAAATACATCCCCAAAGGCGCTACCGGAACGCCGGTACGGACGCTGGTGGAATTTTTGCGCCGCTGGAAATAACTTTCTTCAAAAATACACTGCCGGTGAGAAATGAACCATCCGTTCAAAACTCACCGGCAATTTTTTTGAAAATCACCGGCATCGAATACAATGCATTCAATTGGTTTTATTCATCTCAATTTTTGTGGAGGATTTTCCATGCGAACATACCGGCGACTTGTGATTGCACCGATGACATTCCTGCTGATGACCGTGCCGGTGTTGGCGAAAACATCCGCCAACCCGCCCGACGATGACCCCATCGGTATGGGGATTGCCTGGGTGTTGATGGTGGGCATGCTGATTGCGCTCGCTTTTGCGGTGTGGCGGCTGGCAACTTATTGGGAAGATGTGGCGGATATTCTGGCGGGGGAAGTGACCGCCACGACGCTCATTCGCCATTGGGTGGTGCCGGTGCTGGCAGTGGTGGGTATCGCCATTTCAATGTATCTGACTTATATTGAAACCACCAGCGCCACGGCGGTCTGCGGACCCATTGGAAACTGCAATATGGTGCAAGCCAGCCCGTATGCACGTCTGTTCGGCATTCCGGTGGGGGTGCTGGGAGTGATTAATTACGCGGCGATTCTCGCGTTTTGGGCGGGGGCACGCGCCAAGAATCTCAAAATTGCGGCGTGGTCTACCGGGTTGATGCTGGCGCTCACCCTGTTCGGCGTGCTGTTTTCAATCTATCTGACCTATGTGGAATTGCGGCTAATTTTCGCCGTGTGCATTTATTGCATGACCTCGGCGGTGATTACCACCGCACTGATGCTGATAGCGCTGGTTGCAACCACCGCCCTGCCACTTGAAGAGGATGCGGACAGCGTTTCCGCGTAACGTTACGCCGCCATAGATTTTTCAGTATCGGCGGCTTTTGCCTTCGCTTTTTCCCCCTGTTGCACGCGCACCAAAAATACCGGACACGGTGAGTGCTGCAACACTTTTGTCGCCACACTGCCGTAAATCCAGCGGCTGAAGCCGGAACGTCCGTGCGTGCTCATCACAATCAGGTCAACATTATCGGCAATTGCCTGATTGATAATGACATCGGCGACCGTCCCCTGAAGCAGTTTATAGTGAACTGTCAACCCTTTTTCCTGAAGCTCGTGCTGGCGGGCACGCAGATACGTGGTTGCTTCTTTTTCTTCCAGATAGAATAGATTTTCATATGCCGTGGCGCCAAAATCCGACATAATGATGGCGGGTTGCAGCACCCAAATCATCTCCAATTCCGCAGAGAATTTCTGCGCCAACTCAACGGCGTACGGCAATGCGCGTTCAGAAAACTCAGACCCATCAAGCGTAACCAGAATCTTCTTCAACATCGGTCACCTCCTGTATACAGTCCAATTATCTGCGATGTAATTGTGCGTTTCTTCACCTCTATTGTATCACATTCGCCCCGCCAATTCAACAGAAATGCAAGAATCGTCTTGACTCCCAAAACGTTTTGGTTTATACTACATTCGTACCCAAAACGTTTTGGAAACGGAGTTTCATATGGCTGTAACCATCAAAGATGTCGCCAAACAAGTCGGGCGTTCCATTACCACCGTTTCACGCGCATTGAACGATTATGATGACGTGAGCGAAGACACACGCCGGCTCATCAAAAAAGTTGCCGCCGAAATGGGCTACCAACCGAGCCGCTTCGCCCAACAATTGCGCCAAAAACGCACCGATACCCTCGGATTCATCATGCCAACCTATGGACCCCGCTTCTCCGACCCCTTCTTCAGCGAATTTCTGGCGGGCGTCGGCAACACTGCCGCCAAAAGCGGCTACGATTTGCTGGTGGCAACCCGCCCCCCCGGCGATGAAGAACTGGATGCCTACCTCAAAAACATCCGCAGCCGCCGCGTGGATGGCTTCATCATCGTCCGCACCCGGCGCAACGACCCCCGCATCGAACTGCTGAAACAGCACAAATACCCTTTCGCCGTCTTTGGGCGCATTGAAAAAAACAACGATTTCCCCCTGGTGGATGAAAACAGCGAGCTGGGCATGCAACTGGTGGTCAAACATCTGCTGGAAAACGGACACCGGCGCATCGGCTTCATCGCCGCGCCCGACGATTTGATGTTCGGCTGGTACCGGCAGCAGGGTTTCAGAAAAACACTGCGCGAACACGGCATCGAGCTGGATGAATCGCTGGTGGTCACGGGTGATTTGACCCAGCGCAGTGGCAGAAAGCTGGCGCGCACGCTGCTCACCCGCGCTGCCCCGCCCACGGCAATTGTCGCCGGAAACGATTTAATGGCGATTGGGGCGCTGACCGCCGCGCAAAATTTAGGGTTGACGGTTGGCAAAGATATTGCCATCACCGGATTTGACGACATCCCCTGGGCGGAAAACACCCATCCCCCGCTGACGACCGTGCGCCAGCCGATTTATCAGATTGGCACACTGGTGACCGAAATGCTGATTGACACCATTCGTGGTGAACCGCCGGAAGAAACCCCCATCCTATTGCAAC
>JAJRSQ010000239.1 GCA_024278725.1 Chloroflexota bacterium | reverse complement strand
TGGTCACATCGGTATTGTCAGCGAGCGCCGCGCTCATCGTCGCCGCGTTGAAGGGCAACGGCTGCCCCTGCGCCACCAGTTGCATCCGCGTGCCGCCCGCCGCCAACCACAGCGACGCGCGCGCGGAGTCAACCTGCGCCCCGCTCCGCCCCACCGCCGCCAGAAATCGCCCCCAATTCGGGTCGTTGCCGAAAAGCGCGGTCTTCGACAGCGGCGATGTGGCAATCGTCTCTGCCGCACGCGCCGCATCCGCCTCGGAAGCCGCCCCGGTGATGTGAATTTCCACCAGTTTCGTCGCCCCTTCACCATCGCGCACAATTTTTTTCGCCAGCCGCACACAAACATTTTCCAACGCCTCCGAAAATTGCGTCAGCGCATCGCCGCGCAAATTTTCGCCCCCCGCCGCGCCGTTCGCCAGCGCCACCACCGTATCGTTGGTGCTGGAATCGCCATCCACGCTGATGCGGTTGAAACTGACATCCACCGCACGATGCAGCGCCGCATCCAAATCGGCGGGCGCAACGGGCGCATCGGTGACGATGACCGCCAGCATGGTCGCCATATCGGGGTGAATCATCCCACTCCCCTTTGCCATCCCGACAACATGGATGGTGCGCCCGTCAATTTCCGGTTCGAGGGTCGCCACTTTCGGCACGGTGTCGGTGGTCATCATCGCATCCGCCGCCGCCGGAAAACCGTTCGCTGAGACAGCTTGTGCCGCCGCCGAAATTCCCGCGCGCACGGTGTCCATCGGCAGGGGATGCCCGATGACGCCCGTACTCATCACAAAAACGGTGCCGGCAGGCAGGTTGAGCGCGGATTCGGTGGCGCGCGCCATCTCCGCCGCGTCGCGCAACCCCTGTTCGCCCGTGACGGCGTTGGCGTTCCCCGCGTTGATGATGACCGCACGCAGCCCGTCGCCGCCGGTGCGCGCCAGCAACGCCCGGTCGAAGGTCACGGGGGCGGCGGCGAAAACATTGGTGGTGAATGTGGCGGCAAAAGCGCACGGACGCTCGGAAAGGATAAGGGCGATGTCGGGTTTGCCGGATTGCTTCAACCCGCAGGCAACACCCGCGGCGGAAAAGTTGGTCGGGAAGGTGGTTTCGGGTTTCGGGTTTCGGGTTTCGGGTTTCACGTTTCAGGTCTCCTAATGGTAAAGTGGTTGTAAATTAGAGATTGGAGGTTGGAGATTTTTTGAGTGTCAACCAATAACCGACCACTAATCACTAATCACCGATAATCCGCCGCAGCCAAACGCGGGTGCTGTGGAAGGTACTCTGTCCCCCGAAATCGCCGAGGGCGTCGCTGGTGAGCCGGTTGAGGTTGTGTTTCTCCGCGCTGAAGGGGTCGTTTTTCGCCCAGCGCCCTTTGGGAGACGCCAGCACACCGGGGCGAATGTCGTCCGTCACCCGCGCCCGCAGATTGACCCAACCGCGCGCATTTTCCAGCCGCACCAAATCGCCGTCGGCAATGCCGCGCGCCGCCGCATCGGCGGGGTGAATTTCCACGAAGGGGTCGCCCTCGCGCGCCAGAAAATCGGTATGGTTGGCGAAGGTGCTGCTGACGAAGTGGTGCGCCGCGCCCGAAATGAGCGCCAACGACTTTCCGCTCCCCGAAAATGAATCGGCAGCGGGGTCGGTGGGGGGAACGAAATTCGGTAACGGGTCGAGACCGGCATCCGCCAAAGATTGGGAAAAAATTTCCACTTTTCCGCTGGGGGTGGGGAAATCCAAATCGGCGAAAGGAATTTCCGGCACATTCGGGGCGATGGTGCGCTCGCGTTTGAGCCGTTCTATGGTGACCCCCGCCAGTGCGGGATTTTCGGCGGCGGTGGCGGACAAAATTTCCGCAATCACCGCATCCGCCGATTGAAAGAGCCACGGCTCGGTATAGCCCATTGCCCGCGCCAGAAGCCCCATCACCGCCCAGTTGCTTTTGCACTCGCCCGGCGGGGCAATCGCCGGTTGATTGTAGCTGATGAAGGTGTGTCCATATCCTTTGTGCAAATCTGTGTGTTCCAGTTGGTTGGTGGCGGGCAAAACGATGTCGGCGAAGTCGGCGGTGTCGGTTAAAAATTGTTCATGCACCACCGTGAACAGGTCGGGGCGACGCAAACCGCGCACAATTTCACCGCTGTTCGGGCTGGAGGCGACCGGGTTCGCGCCGTACACGAAAAGGGATTGAATGGGCGGGTCGGCGGCTTCGCCGGTCAGCGCCGCGCCGAGCCGGTTCATGTTGATTTTGCGGGCGGGGGGCGGGCAATCCTCCCAATGGTTGAGGGCGGCTTTGTCCCATTTGATGACGCCGCTGGTGCTGTACGCCAATCCGCCGCCGCGCGTGCCGTACTGCCCGGTCAGCGCGGGCAGGGTGAGGATGGCGCGCACCGTCTGCCCGCCGTTGCTGTGCCGCTGGAGTCCGTCGGCAATTTTGATGAGCGCGGGGCGCTCGGCGGCGTAGCGGCGGGCGAGTTTCACGATGTCGGCGGCGGGAATGCCGGTGATGTCGGCGGCGCGGCGGGGGGAAAATGCCACCAACCGCGCGGGTAAATCGTCCCAGCCGAGGGTGTTTTCCGTGAGCCATACTTCATCGTGCAGCCCTTCCGCCACCAGCACGTGCGCCATCGCCAGCGCGAGCGCGCCATCCGTGCCCGGTTTCGGGGCGATGTGCCAATCGGCGAGGCGGACGGTGCGGGTGCGGCGGGGGTCGATGACGATGACCTGCGTGCCATTGCGGCGGGCTTCGGTGAGGAATGGCATGAAATGCGGCGCGGTGGAAACGGGATTGTGCCCCCACAGGATGACCAATCGGCTGTGGCGGACGGCGGGGTACGGCACACTGTATCGCGCGCCGAGGGTGGCTTTGACCGCCACCTCTGCCGCCTCGCCGCAGATGGCGCGTGCCAGCCGCGATGCGCCTATGCGGTTCCACAAGCGGGCGTTGACGGCGCTCATCTGCACCAGCCCCAGTGTGCCGCTGTAGCTGTAGGGCAGAATGGCAGCCGCGCCATATTCGGCGATGATGCGCTGCCAGCGGTCGGCAATTTCGGCGATGGCGTCATCCCATGTGATGCGCTGCCATTCGCCCGCGCCCTTTTCGCCGACGCGGCGCAGGGGGTGCGTCAGGCGGTCGGGGTGATAAACATGGTCGAGATACGGGCGCACTTTGGCGCACAGCCAGCCGCGGGTGATAGGATGGTCGGGGTCGCCGCTGATGCGCACCGCGCGCCCATCGCGCACGTCGGTGAGCATGCCGCAGGCATCGGGGCAGTCATGCGGGCACACGGTGGAAATGCAGTTGGAGATTGGAGATTGGTTATTGGTCATTAGTTGATTTAACGTATTCCTCGATTTTTTTCGGCGGCGCAACAATATTAAAATTGATAATACGCCACTCGCCCTCTTCCTTTCGCATTAGTGCTGTGTAGTTCGCATTGAAGTTGTTGGTATACGTAATAACACCTGTCATCTGTATATATGTCCCCGCAGGTAATTCCCCACCAACACTATTTCTTTTTGTAATTGTCCACTTTCGAACATCCAAAGACTCAAATTGATCTACAGTTGCAAAATTTGCACCATTGGTAAGCTCTTTTAACTTTGCAATTGGTACTCTATCTTTTGTCACATCGCTGAACATATTATAAGCTCGACTAATATCTCGCTGTTCAAGATATGAAATAAATTGTTCCATTCGCGGTTTAATTTCAGTGTCGACAGATACCTGTGACTCAGAAAGAATTCCCATAAATCGAAAAACACCGATAATACCCACGCATGCCAACAACCCAAATATTGCAACAAAGATAAAAACCAATTGTTTCTTGTTTACGCTCCATCGTTTCTTGGGTTGTTCGTATTCGACGTGAGATGCCTGTAACAATTTGCTATCTCGCCGCTCAAGTTCCATTGCAAATTCCGGTATTTTTTTCCATTCCTGTATATTCTCAACTGAAATCGCAAGCAAATTAGCCGTTTCCTCATCCGATTTTCCATGAGCAAGATAATAAATACATTGACGCTGTAATGTTGTAAATCGGTGTTCCATCCTTCCTCCCTTAATTTTGAAGAATCTCTGTGGCAATCTGAAACTTTACAAATTATACCGCATAATTCAATTCTCAGAAAAAAATTTCCAATCGTATACCGCAAAATTCGCTTCGATGGTAGATTCCGCACGCACTTCAAAATCCGACCGTTTTGGAAAGGGAAAAAATAGAACGGAGATTGTACGGATTTCCACAGAAAAACTTGTGGAAATCCGTACAATCTGCGTGTATCTGCGTCTTAAAAATTTGGTGGTGGTTATTTTTGACTGATGAAGCAAGGTAGGGGGTAGGGGCAGACCTATGTGTCTGCCCAAAAAGGGCGAACACACAGGTTCGCCCCTACCGACGAATAATTTCCATCAGTCAATTTGAACCACTACCAAAAATTTGTCGGCTCATTAGCGGTGACGCTCTGTTTTCCCCGAATTATTTCAGCACCAACGGCAGGAATACAAAATATTCCGAATTGAACGTCGCCGTGATGGCGCGGTTTGCCGTCACCGTCACTGTGATGGGATTGGTCGTCCCGCTCGCGTCCCCGCTCCAGCCGCCGAAGGTCGCCCCCGTGTCCGCCGTCGCCGTCAGCGTCACCACCGTGCCGCAGGCATATCCGGACAGGTCGGGGTTTTTCGCCACGGAACCATTCCCCACCGTGGCGATGGCGAGTTGTTTCGGCGTTTGCGCGCGAATATCGCCGATGCCGGGATACGCCGTGTTGTACACATAATCTATTTTCACAATGTAGGCGGGGGCATCGGAACCACTATCCGATGAATTGCCGCCATAGATTCCCAGCCGCGTCATCGGAAACACCTGCGTGAACGATTGCTCCGTCCAAGTTTGCCCGTCGAAGGAATAGCCGTGCGTCCAAGTGTCGCCCACCCGTTTCAGCCGCATATAGGGGGGGCGTGCCGCCCCCAAATTGACCAGATATTTCGAGGTCGGCGCACCACCGATGACCGCCGCGCCGAAAAGCGTCACCGCACTGCCATCATAGAAAAATTCAAAACGCAGCGCGTCGCCATTACCGGCTTCAACCACAAACCCATGCGTTTGATAGCGTTGCGTGAATGTACTGACAAATCTGACCACCAATTCAAAATCGGTATCGGAAACCGATTGGACGATGCGCGGGACGTTCACCCCATTCGACCAGATGTCGTGGTCAACCCCGGCGGGAACCGTCCACTGCGCCACCCCACCCGCAACATCCGGCGCGGGGTCGCCCGACAAACCTTCATAAAACGTCCACGCCGAGTTGAGGGCGCAGGCATCAAAATCATCCGAAGCGAAGGCGCCGGCGGGCAATGCTGTAAAATCCCCCTGTACGGTTTTGTCCGCATCCATGGTGATGGTGACGGGATTGGTTGCGCCGGAAGTGTCACCGTTCCAGCCCGAAAAATACCACCCCACATCTGCCGCGCCGGTGAGCGTCACCACCGTGCCCGACAAATAATCCGTCTGTTCGGGGGAAACAACCACCGCGCCCCCGGCAGTCGCGCCGGTGGTCAGGGTGTACGAAATCAGCGCGCTGAAGACCGCGCGAGCGGTTTTATCGGCGGTCATGGTGAGGGTGATGGGATTGCCCGTGCCGCTCGCATCCCCTTCCCAACGGATGAACGTGAAACCGAGGTCTGCGGTGGCGGTGAGCGTGACCGTCTGCCCGTAACTGTACGAACCGGCGGCGGGATTGGCGGCGATGACGCCGCCCCCGGTGGTGGTGAGCAAAAGGGTATATTGCACCGGCGCAAAGGTCGCCGTGACAACATGATTTCCCTGCACGGTGAGCGTCGTTGTTGGCATGAACGGGCTATTCACCGCGCCGTTCCACTGCTGAAGCTGCCATCCCGCTTGCGGTGCAGCCGTCAGGGTGATGATTTGTCCGTAGGTGTATGTGCCGGTCGGCGTGATTTGCACCGCGCCGCCCCCCTGCACATTCGCGGAGACGGAATACTGCAGCGCGGTGAATGTCGCCGTGATGGACTTGTCGGCGGTCATCGTCAGGGCAGCGGGGTTGGTCGTCCCGCCGAGGTCACCGCTCCAGCCGGAAAAAATCCAGCCGGTGGCAGGGGTGGCGGTGACGGTCACGGTTTGGTTTAGCGCGTACGGTCCCGTCGGGGAGACATCAATTGTGCCGTTGCCGTCGGTGGCGATAGCGAGCGCATATGTTTGGGTGGAAAATGTGGCGGTCAGCACCCGGTCGGCGGTCATCGTCATTGCGGTTTGGGTCAGCGTGCCGGAGGCGTGCCCGCTCCAGCCGTCGAATTTCGCCCCCGCATCGGCGACAGCGGTGATGGTGACGGGCGTGCCGCAGGCGAAGGAGGTTCCGGTCGGGGTGATGGTATAATTCCCCGCCCCGACGACATTCACCTGCACAGTGTGGGTTTGCGGTGGATGGACATCGCCCGCGCCGGGGTATGGCGAATTATACACATAATCGACAATCGCCGTGTGTGCCGGGGCGCTCACCCCGTTGAGCGACGCATTGCCGCCGTACACCCCCACCGTTGCCACAGTGAAAGGTTGCGTGAAATTGATGGATATCCAGCCGGTGTTATCGAAAGAATAGCTGTATGTCCACAAATCGCCGGTGCGATTCACCTTCAGATACGGCGGGGTTTGATTGGGGGAGATGCTCCCGGAATACAGTTGGGTAGACACGCCGCCGAGGATTTTCGCCGCATAAAAGCGGTTCGAGCCGTCATTCAGCACTTCCAGCCGCAGGGTATCCCCATTCTTTTGGCGAATGACAATCCCCTGCGTTTGATATTTCCGGGTGACGGCGGAATTGAATTTGACCACCATCTCGAAATCGCCATCCGCCACCGATTGCATCACCCGATTGCCGAACACATCCGCGCCCTGAAAATCGTGGTCGAGTCCGGCAGGGACGCTCAACACAAGGGTATTGCTCACCAGCATCGGCGCGGGGTCGCCCGGCAATCCGGCGAGGGGTGTCCATTCATTTGCCAGCCCGCACCCGTCGAAATCATCGGATGCCAACGTTCCGGCGGGCAACAGCGCGAAGGCGGCGGAAACATTTTTGTTCGCGTCCATCGTCACTGCGGTGGGATTCGCCGAGCCGGACGCATCGCCGCCCCAGCCCGAAAACGCCCAGCCGACATCTGCCGCGCCGGTGAGAGCAACCACCGTCCCCGAAAGATATTCCGTCCGGTCGGGAGACGCCACAACCGCCCCCCCCGTCCCCGCCGATGCGCTGAGCGTGTACGACACCAGCGTGGTGAACGTCGCCGTCACCACCCGGTCGCCATTCATGGTGAGCGAAAGCGGGTTGGTTGTGTCGGGCTGACCGTCAATATCGCCCTGCCAACCGGCGAAAACGTGATTGAGCGCCGGGGTGGCGGTCAAAGTGACCACCGTGCCGTAAGTGTAACTGTACGGCTGGGTCGGTTGATTTGGATTCACCGCCACCGTGCCCTGCCCTGTTTTCCCCACCGTCAACGTCGGCGACAACACCGGGGTGATGGTCACATCGCCGAAAGTGGCGTCCACATGGTGCGCCACCAGCAGCAGCGAGCCGCTATCGAGGTAGAAAGCATTCGGCGTTTCAACCCCGCTCATCTGCCAGCCGGCAGGCTCCGCCGTGCTACTTTCCCACACCTTAAATTGATACAGCGTGCCGGAGATGGTCGTCTGTCCGCGCAATTTCCAAAAATACGGCGTGCCGAGCGTCATCGTGCGGCTAAGGGGGTCAGCAGCCGAAAACTGATTGTTGTCCAGCCGCCAGCCATCGCCGGAACCGTCCTGCGTCCATTCGTACCACGGATTGCCCCCCTGCGGATTCCATCCACAGTGAATGCCCGACGTGCCGGTGCAATCCACCGGATTGTTGGTATGTCCCTGCCAGCGCATCACCAGCCCCATACCGGGTCCCACACTGTACGGATTGCCATACGCCGACGTATCGAGCGAATGGACGGTGATGGGGATAGTCACCTCAAAATCCGTCCACGTCCTATCGCCCAACCCAATGATGCGGTCGTAGCCCACATCCACCGTGCGGATGCCCGCCGCGCTAACCGTCCATTTGCCGTCAACGGGTTGCACCGCGTCAATTGCCGTGCCGATGGTGTTCCATTGGATGGTATACGGCAGCGTCCACACAGCGGCGGCATCATAAGTGAAATTAATGGTTTGAGTGGATTGATTGCCGGCGGCATCGGTGGCGGTGATGACCACCGTATTCGCGCCGTTGTTCAAAGTGGAAACATCCAGCTCAACATTGAAATCGCCCGCGCCGAGCAAACGCCGGTTATCGGGTCCCGGCGAAAGAGTGATGGCAGAGCCGGTGTTCAGCGCATATTGCACCGTACTCAAATCGCCGTCCACATCGGTGACGTTGCCGAGCAGATTAATCCATTGTTGGGGTGTACCGAGGGTGTAAGTTTGGGTATTGCCATACCACACCGAAATGGTCGACGCGGTGCCGGCAGTGATGCCGGTGGTCACATCAACGGGCGTCTCGGCGCGAACGATGTTTTTTTGCCCCAAGCCCAACATCAGCACCAACGCCAGAGCCATCGTCAACCCTGCACATGCCGCCACACGCCGCATTTTATTTCGTATCACAGCCACCTCATTTTTGCATGATTCGTTCATGGGAGGTCTCACTCCCCTAAGCTTAACGGGTCTGTGCTGGAATGAGGTTTAAATTTTATGGGAATATGGTTAGAGTTTTGGGGGAAACATTAGGAGCCTTCGCTCATCTGCCAAAACCATTCAAACGGTTGGAAAAAACAAGCCAGCCATTCACCCCCCGAAACGGATTCGAGCGTCGCCCAGCCGTCCGACTGCGCCGCCATCTGCGAGCGGTGTTGCGCCAGCGCCCGCCGTTTCCGCCCCAACACCGCCGATACATCCACCCGCCGGTTGAACGTGTGCGCCAGCCGCAACCCGCCGAGCGTCCGCGCGGAGGCGCGCGCCCACTGCATCACATCGGCGCGACGATGCATCGGCAGGGTGAACGGGAATTGATGCCACCACCACACCGGATATTCGTACATCCGCGCCGATTGCCCCGCCACAGTCCGCACAATCCCGGCAGTGGCGCGGTGGTCGGCGGGCGGGTCAAACCGGTGGGGGATGAACACAGCTTCCGGCTGAACTTCCGCCAGCAGCGAGCGCACCCGCGGGGCGGCATCGGCGAGGTGAGCAAAAAGCTCGCCATCCCGAAATCCGAGCCAATGCACCGAATCTTCCACCACACCGAGCGCGGCAGCCGCCGCCAGCGCCTCCCCCTTCCGTTGCGCCGCCAGCGCCTCAACCGGCATCAGATGGCGGTGCGACGCGCTGCCATCGGTCATAAAAACGATGTGGACATCCGCGCCCTGTTCCCGCATCCGCAAAATTGTGCCGCCGCATCCCAGCGTTTCATCGTCGGGATGGGGGGCAAAAACAATCGCCGATGACGGCAAATCCGCCGCCGACAGTTCCACCGTCCGCGCTTGCAACCGGGCGCGGACTGCGTTCGCCATCCGTTTTCGCCACAACTGCATCAGACACCATCCGCCAAAATAGTTCGGTATGCCGCCAACAGCGAATCGGTCACCGCGTCCCATGAAAACCGTTCCGCCACCAGCGTCCGCCCGCGCACGCCCATTGCCGCCCGCAAAGACTCATCTTTCAGCAACCGGATAATGCCGCTTGCCAGCGCGGCGGGGTCGTCCGGCGAGACCAGCACGCCCGTTTCACCATCGGAAATGATGTTGGGCATGCCGCCCACCCGCGTTGCCACCACCGGCGTGCCCACCGCCAGCGATTCAATCAGGCTCATCCCAAAGGCTTCGCTGAGCGACGGATTGACCAGCACCGCCGCGCGGCGATAGAGCGCCGGCAGGTCGGCATGCGGCACAAAGCCCAAAAACGAAATGCGCGCCGCCAGCGCGGGGGGAATCTGCGCCCGCAGGGTCGCCATATAGCCCCCCAAATCACTTTTGAGCCGGTTGCCGCCGTAAAACCGAGCCAGCGCGCGCACGCGCGGGTCATCGCTGAGCGCCACCAGAAACTCATACGGCGCGGAGCCGGGCGCGCCCGCCAGCGTCAGCTTCGCGCCCGGAAGTTCTGCCGCCACCCGCTCAAACGCCGCCAACAGCACGTGAATCCCTTTCTCCGGCGAAATCCGCCCGACATACAAAATTTCACGGGGGTCGGATGGCGTATCGGCGGCGAGCGGTGGCACATCTACCCCGTTGAAAACGGTGGTACACCGCGCCGAAAATTGAGGGAAAGAGGCTTGGGCTTCGCCGGTGATGAAATCGCTGCATCCCAAAATCAAATCTGTTTGGGCGAGCCGCGCGGTCAAAATGGCGGGCGAAAGTTGGTTCAACCATTCGCAGTGCATATGGAGCACGATTTTGGCGCGCGGAAATTTTCGGCGAAATAGCGGCACAAACTGCGAAAAGTTGTGAATGTGGATCACGTCGGGGGGATGGGGTTGCATGGTGGCGGCAATTTGCGCCGCGTATCCGCGATAGTACCGCTCGGAGGCGAAGGCAGGGCGTTTCGGGTCGCGCCCGCGCGCGAGCCGGTCGTAAAATTTCAACGGCTTCGCCAGCATATCCGCTTTTTTCAGGGGAATGCGGACAAATTCGATGCCGGTGTCCTCCCGTTCCTGCACCGGTTGCCCGTCACCCAAACGGGCGAAAATAGTCACCACGTGCCCCCGCGCGCGAAGTTTCAGCGCCATCCGATAACTCAAAATGGGGATGGATGAATGTCCGCCCGTGCCGGGGGTGGCAATATCCCAGGGTTGGGTGATGAAAGCTATCCGCATACCGGCTCACACAATCTGCGGATGGGGAATCGGCAGGATGAATTTTCCCCCCCGCGCCCGATATTCCGCTTGCTGGCGCATAATTTCATCGGCGAAATTCCACGCCAGCAGCAGCACGTAATCGGGCATATCGTCCAGCAATTTCTCCGGCGGCACAATCGGCAGATGATTGCCGCCCATGAATCGCCCCTGTTTGAAAGCGTTCAGGTCGGCGATGAAGTCGAGCAGGTCGGCGCCGATGCCGGTGTAGCTCAAAAAGGTCGCCGCCTTTGCCGCCGCGCCATACCCGGCGATGGATTTTCCATCCTTTTTGAGCCTTTTCAGCAGTGCCACCAAATCTTCTTTGATGGCGCGGGCGTGCGCCGCAAATTCGGTGAAATATTCGAGCGTGTCCACCCCGTTGGCGGCTTCTTCCGCCAGCATATCCCGCACCGAGTCCTCGCGGGCGTCCCGTTTGCCGACGAAAATCCGCAGCGAGCCGCCATAGGTGGGGATGCGTCGGACGCGGTTCAGAAACAATCCGTGCCGCCGAAAAAGGTTGTCGAGCGCAGTGACGGAATAGTAGCACAGGTGTTGATGATACACGGTGTCAAATTCGCCGTGCGCCACCAAATCGCCGACGTAGTGCATTTCCATCACCGCGATGCCGTCATCTTTGAGCAGAGTTTTGATGCCCGCCACAAAACCGTTCAAATCGGGGACGTGGGCGAGGACATTGTTCGCCAGAAATACATCGGCGCGTTTGCCGGAAGCCGCCAAATCCCGCGCGAGTTCCGCCGTGAAAAAGGTGTTCATCGTTTCCACGCCGATTTTTCGGGCGGCTTTCGCCGGTTCGGGCGCGGGGTCAATCCCCAGCACGGGGATTCCCCGTTCCACAAAATTGCGGAGCATATAGCCGTCGTTGCTGGCGGCTTCAATGACCAGACTGTTTTCATCCAGGGGGATTTCGTCCATAATGGCGCGGGCGCCGGCGGCGAAATGTTCCACCAGCGCGGGCGACACCGAGGAGAAATAGGGGTAATCGTCCCCGAAAAGGATTTCCGGGTTCACCGCTTCGGTGATTTGCGCCAGTTTGCAATCGGGGCAGAATGCCAGTTCCAGCGGGGCGGTCAATTCAGGCTGATTCAGTTGGTCGGCGGTGAGCAGGCGGTCTGCCAACGGGGTGTGTCCATATGACAACACAATTTGCAGACGCTGCCCGCCGCATGAAAAGCAGGTGGGTATTTTTGTCACGGAAATGTCCTTTTATGCCACCGGCGCGACTTTCGTCCAGCGCAATTCGTTGTCCAGCGCGCCATTCGCCAGTAATTTTTTGATGTGGTGGATGCGGCGATATTTCGCCCCTTCAAATTCTCCGGGCTGCAAATCGGCGGCTTTGTACGCCTGATACAACTCTTCCGCGCCTTTGCGCGCGTCCCATTGAGGTTTGTAATCGGGCAGTACCCGCGCGATTTTACCGCTGTCCACCCGATAGTTGCGCTTATCGGGACCCGCGCCGTCCGCGAATTCCACCCGGCTGCCGGGGACGACTTCCGCCACAATTTGCGCCAGCTCCCGGATGCGATAGTTTTCTTCGGGGCGTCCCACGTTGAAGGCTTCGTTGTGAATCAGCTCGCGGGGGGCGTTGAGCGCGGCGATGAATGCCAGCGACATGTCGCGGATATGCACGACCGGTCGCCACGGCGAGCCGTCACTTTTGAGCAGAACTTTGCCGGTGGTGTACGCCCACGCGGTCAGATTGTTGAGCACTAAATCGAAACGGAGGCGCGGCGAAACGCCATACGCCGTGCCGCTCCGCATGAAGGTCGGGCTGAAATCATCGTCCGCCAGTTCCGCCACTTCATGTTCCACCATCACTTTGCTGCGCCCGTAGGGGGTCACCGGGTTGAACGGCGATTCTTCGGTGAGCCAGTCGCTCAATCCCGCCCCATAATTGCTGCACGACGACGAAAAGATGAACCGCTGCACACCAACCTCTTTGGCGAGTTTTGCCATCCGCACCGAAGCCTGATGGTTGATTTTGTAGGTGAGAGTCGGGTTCAAATCACCGAGGGGGTCGTTGGAAAGTCCCGCCAGATGGATGATGGCATCGAAGCCGTCCAAATCGGCGGCGGTGACATCGCGGATGTCCTTTTCGATGGCGGGGATTTTGACGGTGGTATCCTCGCCGAAAGTGCACGCCCGATACAAATTTGTGTCCATCCCCACCACATCATGCCCCGCATCCAACAACATCGGAACCATCACCGTACCGACATACCCATTGTGTCCCGTTACCAAAACTCTCATGCGTTGTCCTCCCAGACTTTCCAGGGCGCGCCGTGTTGCCACAACGTTTCCAGAATATGTTTTTCGCGCAGGGTATCCATACACTGCCAAAACGAATCGTGTTTATATGCCATCAACTGCCCGTCGCGCGCCAGATTTTCGAGCGGCTCGTGCTCAAACTGGGTGTGGTCGCCTTCAATATAATCGAACACGCCCGGCTCCATCACGAAAAATGCGCCGTTGATCCACCCTTCGCCGGTTTGGGGCTTTTCGGTGAATTCTTTGACGTGGTCACCCTCAAAGACCATATGCCCGTACCGCGCGGGCGGGCGCACGGCGGTGAGGGTGCAGAGCTTTCCGTGTGCTTTGTGGAACGCCAGCAACTTCCGCAGATTGATGTCGGAAACGCCGTCGCCCCAGGTGAGCATGAACGTTTCATCGCCCATATACGGTTGCAGGCGTTTGATGCGCCCGCCGGTCATGGTGGGGATGCCGGTGTCAATCAATTCGACATTCCAGTCCGGTTTGTAGCCGTCGTAAATGTCCACGTCCCCGGATTTCAGGTTCACTTTCAGGCTGCTGTTCAGCGAGGCATAATCGACCATGTATTTTTTGATGATTTCCCCTTTGTAGCCGAGCGCAATCACAAAATCTTTGAAACCGTAATGGGCGTAAATTCGCATGATGTGCCATAAAATGGGTCGCCCGCCGATTTCCACCATCGGTTTGGGTTTAATTTGTGTTTCTTCCGCCAATCGCGTGCCTGCGCCACCGGCTAAAATGCCAACTTTCATATTTGTGCCTCTTATTTTTTCCGTTTTGAAAAGATGTGGCTGAGCGAAACAACCATCGCCAGCCCGGCGACCGCCGTCACGCTCATTTGCACCATTTTGCGGGCGAAAAGTGTCCGTCCCACCCGCCGCCCGATTTGGCGCGCGTCTTTCATCGCCCCGGAAAGTCTGTCGAGCGATAAATAAAAGTGCAGATATTCCCCGAAGGTCAGGATTTCATCCCGCAGGGAGAGGGGGGCGCGGCGAATCCCCGCCGCCACC
>JAJRSQ010000238.1 GCA_024278725.1 Chloroflexota bacterium | reverse complement strand
TTCACGCCGCAGGGGCGATTTGCGAGCCACTCTTACGCACTTTCTTCCGGTTTTAACGAAAATCGGTGGCGTCGTAGGGGCACGCTGCAGCGTGCCCCTACATTTCCTGCGCAAAGTATTGTTTGTCAAGCTTTGCAACAGCCCTGCAAAAAAGAAGCCTGCGAAATGCAGGCTTCTGGGTATCGGCAACCGTAAAATAAATAAGCGCTTCTAATAATGAATTATCCGCACCATGCTAAATTACAAGTGACGGTGCTGAATGCGTTGCCGATGGTAGGACCGAGCAGTATCAATATAGCGATGACTACTACGGCGACGAGTACCAAAATTAATGCGTACTCAACTAATCCTTGCCCGGATTCATCGAACGGGCGGTACATGAAAACCTCCTTTCTTTGATGGTTGAAGCCGGTATGCTTCCCCTCAATTGTAACAAGATAAAGGGTTAGAGTCAATGCCTGAACGCTGAAAACCCGTAATAAACACGCTGAAAAGGGTTGTGAAATCCCCTTAAAACGTTTGTGGCGGCAATTGCACCATCGCCCGTAAATGATGTATACTTGAAAAATAGCATGCGCGGCATCGGCGGGTTTTGTGGATAACTTTGGAGAAACAGTGGATAACTGCCACCCGCATGTGAAAAACTTGTGTCAGGAGACGCTATTATGGAGTTAGTCCGTTCCGGCGGCATCTTGCTTCACCCCACATCATTGCCCGGTCGCTATGGCATCGGCTCGCTGGGTGATGAAGCCTATAATTTTGTTGATTACCTTGTGGCGGCAAAACAATCGCTGTGGCAGATATTGCCGCTGGGTCCCACCGGGTATGGCGATTCCCCGTATGCCTCGTTTTCATCCTTCGCCGGAAACCCCATGTTAATTGACCTGCAAACCCTGGTGAATGCGGGTGATTTATCTGCCGGTGATTTGGCGGATGCTCCCTATTTCCCGTTGGATTGGGTGGATTTCGGACGACTCATTCCGTGGAAAATGAATCTGCTCCAAAAAGCCGCCGCGCAATTTCTGGCACATGCCGACTCGACCCGTCGCGCCGCGTTTGATGAATTTTGCGCGGCGGAAAAACAATGGCTCGACGACTTTGCGCTTTTTATGGCGGTTAAGGCGCATTACGATGCCAAAGCGCAGCGGGAGGGCTTTTTCGGCGCGACGTGGAACAACTATTGGGAAAAAGACATCGCCCTGCGGAAACCGGCGGCGGTGAAACGCTGGCGAAAATCGTGCGCCGAAGAAATCTCGGTGCAAAAAGTTTTGCAATTCTTCTTCTTCCGGCAATGGGATGCGCTGCACCGCTATGCCAATGAACGGGGTGTGCGCATCATCGGCGATATTCCCATTTTCGTTGCCCCCGACAGCGCCGATGTGTGGGCGAACCGCGAACTTTTCCGGCTCGATGAACTGGGGCAACCGACGGTGGTCGCCGGTGTGCCGCCCGATTATTTCAGCGCCACCGGGCAACTCTGGGGTAATCCATTGTATGATTGGCGGGCGCATGCCAAAACCAACTATCGCTGGTGGGTGAATCGAATTGCGGCGACGCTGCGTATGGTGGATATTTTGCGCATCGATCACTTCCGGGGGTTTGACGCATACTGGGAAATTCCCGCCGGAGAAAAGACCGCCATCAACGGGCGATGGGTGAAAGGACCCGGCGAGCCCTTTTTCGACGCCATCGAAAACGCACTCGGCGAGTTGCCCATCATTGCGGAAGATTTGGGCGTGATGACCGAATCTGTGGTGAGACTGCGTGAGAAATTCCATCTGCCCGGCATGAAAGTGTTGCAATTTGCCTTTGATGCGGGAGAAGCCGGCGGCAAAGGCGCGACGAATGTCTTTCTGCCGCATAACTTCGCCCCGCATGCGGTGGTGTATACCGGCACGCACGATAATGACACCACGCGCGGCTGGTATGAAAAACGCTCGGAGGCGGAAAAAGATTTGGTGCGCCGCTATTTGGGGCGTCCCGACCACGATATTGCGTGGGAATTCATCCGTATGGCGATGGCATCCGTGGCGCGGTTTGCCGTGATACCGTTTCAGGATGTGCTGGCGTTGGGCAGTGATGCCCGCATGAATACCCCCAGCACGCTGGGCGGCAATTGGATGTGGCGTTTCCGCGTTGAAGCGATGAACGATTGGACTGCCGGACGCCTGCGGGAGATGATTGACTTGTACGGGCGCGACCCTCGAATCTGGCAGCAACCGGCAATGGAGGCGGAAATTGTCGCCGACGACGCATGAACATCCCCTCACCATCGCCCCGGCAAAAACCATCGCCGATTTTCGTGCCATTGAAGTGTTGCAGGAAGAAATCTGGGGCACGTCGGCAATGGATGTGGTCCCCGACCACCTGCTGTTGACCATCGCCAAAAACGGGGGGATTGTCTTGCTGGCACAGCGAGCCGCACGTCCGGTTGGTTTTGCCTTCGGGTTTTTGGGAAAAACCGCCGAGGGGGAACTGAAACACTGTTCGCACCAAGCGGGCGTCATCCCCGCCGAGCAAAATACCGGGGTGGGGTACGCGCTGAAATTGGCGCAGCGGGAAGCAGCGTTGGCGCAGGAACTCTCGTTGATGACGTGGACGTTTGACCCCCTGCAAAGCCGCAACGCCCATTTTAACATGCGAAAATTGGGCGCAACCAGCCGAATCTATTTGCCGGAATTGTACGGAACCATGCGCGATGCCCTGAACGCGGACATCCCCAGCGACCGGCTGGAGGCGCATTGGCGGTTGAATGCCCCCGACACCCTGCGGCGGCTGACGGGAACGCTCTCCGCGCCGGAAGTATCGGCGGCGGTACTCAATCCATGCCGCACCGATGCGTTGGGTTTCCCCGTGCCGCCCGACACCCCGCAGAAACTTTCTGCCCGGCGGCATTTCATCGAAATACCGGCGGACATCGCCGCCATCAAGGCGAAAAATCACCCGTTGGCGCTGGCATGGCGCATGCACACCCGCGAATTATTCCGGCACTGTTTTTCCGCGGGATACCATATTTGCGATTTTATATATCAACCGGCGGATAATCGCGCTTTTTACGTGTTGACGAATTAAGGATTTTCACCATGAACACTGCACCCGATGGACAATATCCCATAAAAAACTATTGCGTTTTCTGCTCATCCAGCGAAATTGTGGACGGGCAATTTTTCTCCGTGGCGGAAACGCTGGGGGCGGAAATCGCCGCCGCCGGTGGTTCGCTGGTGTACGGCGGCGGGCATGTTGGGTTGATGGGGCAACTGGCGCGCGCCGTCCGTGCGCATGGCGGCGGGGTCATCGGGGTGAGCATCGACATGTTTGAAGAGATGGAACTCTCGCACGCGGCGGTGACGGAATTGATTGTCACCCGCACGATGGCGGAACGCAAACAGGTGATGTTCGACCGCGCGGATGCATTCATCACCCTGCCCGGCGGATTCGGCACGCTTGATGAACTTTCCGACGTGCTGACCCTGAAACAGCTTGGCTTCCATACCAAACCGGTGGTTATCCTCAACATTAATGGCGCGTATGATATGTTGTTGGCGCAATTTGAAACGATGATTGCCCAAAAATTTGTGCGCCAATCGCACCGCGAACTCTTTTTCGCCACCGCCTCCATTGATGATGCGCTGGCGTACCTGCGGGAATATCGCCCGCCGAAAATAAACAATCAGTGGTTCAAAACAGACGATTAAACCGGAGCAACCCACCATGAAAATTGAACGCATCGAACTGCATCACATTTCTATGCCGTTGGTTCACCCGTTTGAAACCAGCTTTGGCGTGGAAACGAATCGCCCGGCAATTTTGGTGGCGGTGCATGGGGAAGGGATAACCGGCTGGGGCGAATGTGTCACCGGCGACAGACCCGATTATTCTTCCGAAACCATTGTGACCGCCTGGCACGTGCTGAGCGAGTTTCTGGCGCCGGGGTTGTTGGGGCATCCCATCGAAGACCCCGCCGATATTTTTTCATCGCCCGGATACCGCATGGTGCGCGGGCACAACATGGCAAAAGCCGCGTTGGAAAATGCCGTGTGGGATTGGGTCGCCCGCATTCGGAATGTGCCCCTGCAAATGCTGCTCGGCGGGAGCAAAAAACGGGTGGATGTCGGAGTGAGCATCGGGATTCAACCCACGTTGGACGGATTGATGGAACGGGTGGCGCAATTTATCGCCGCCGGATACGGGCGCATCAAAGTGAAAATCAAACCGGGTTGGGAACTGACCCCGCTCACCGAAATTCGGCGGGCATATCCGCACATAAAATTAATGGCGGACGCGAATTCCGCTTTTTCGCTGGCTGATTTACCCCTCTTTCAACAGATGGATGACCTGAATTTGCTGATGATTGAACAGCCGTTGGCGCATGATGACATCATCGACCATGCGGCGTTGCAGGCGCATTTAAAAACGCCCATCTGTTTGGATGAAAGCATCCACATTCCGGGCGACGCGCGATTGGCGATACATTTGGAGGCGTGCCGGGTCATCAATATTAAAGTGGCGCGGGTGGGTGGTTTCACCAATGCGCTGGCGATTCACAATCTGTGCGCCGAGGCGGGCATCCCGGTGTGGTGCGGCGGGATGCTGGAGACCGGCATCGGGCGGGCGGCAAATTTGCATCTCGCCAGCCTGCCGAACTTCAAACTTCCCGCTGATATTTCCGCCACAGACCGCTATTATCACCGCGACATCGCCGAACCGACGTTCACACTCAACACGGAAGACAGCACCATCAGCGTGCCGCAGGGTGCGGGCATCGGGGTGACGGTGAACACGGCGCAGGTGGCGACGTACCGATTGCGAAAAGAGGTCATCGGCTAAAATGTTTACGGTGGTATTGGTGGAGCCGCAAATTCCGCAGAACACGGGCAATATCGCCCGCTTCTGCGCCGCAATGGACATGGATTTGCTGATTGTGGGCAAGCCCGGCTTTTTCATGAGCGACCGCTATTTAAAACGCGCCGGACTCGATTATTGGGAATTCGCCCGCATCCGGCACGAACCGGACCGCGATAAATTTTTTGACTCGCTCGACAACCGGCGGATGTATCTGCTCACCACTAAAGTGCGTCGCCCGTACACCGCCATCATCCCCCAGCCGGGCGATTATTTTCTGTTCGGCAGTGAGACGGCAGGATTGCCGGCATGGTTTTTGCAGGCGTATGAACCGGCATGCTACACCATTCCCATGAAAAATCCCGGCGTGCGCAGTTTGAATCTCGCCACCAGCGTGGGTATTGTGATGGCGCACGCGCTGGCGCAATATCAATTCGGCATTGGCGGGTGATATTTCAGATGAGGTGAACGATGGGACGGTTACACCGATTTTTTGTCCCCCCGGAATGGATTGACAAAACGAAAATAACATTTTCCGGACAAACCGCGCATCAGATTAAAAATGTGCTGCGGATGAAGCCTGGCTGGCAGGTGGTGGCGCTGGACAATTTCGGGCAGGAATATGTGGTGATGCTGACCAAGGTGGAACGGAGTTGGCTTGAGGGCGAAATTTTAGCCACGCGGGTGGCGCAGGGGGAACCGGCGGTGCGCATCACCCTGTATCAGGGGACGTTGAAAGCGCAGAAGTTTGAATGGGTGCTGCAAAAGGGGACGGAATTGGGCATCACCGAATTTGTACCGGTGATTTCCGAACGCTCGGTGCTGGCGGATGTGCAGGCAGTGGAACAAAAAATGATGCGCTGGGAACGCATCGTGCAGGAAGCCGCCGAACAGAGCGGGCGGGGGATTCTGCCGGAATTGCGCCCGGCGATGCTGTTTTTGACCGCCTGCCAGCGGGCGGGGCGATTGGACGGGTTGCGGATGCTGGCATGGGAAGATGCGGAAAACGGGTTGAGCTTGCGCACCGCGCTCGATGCCGCGCCCGAAAAACCGGCGCAAATCAGTCTCTTCATCGGCTCGGAAGGGGGATACACCGAGAAAGAAGTTTCGGTGGCGGAAAATTACGGCGTGCAGCCGATATGGTTGGGGAAGCGGATTCTCCGCGCGGAAACGGCGGGGCTGGCGGCGTCCGCCGCGATGCTGTATCATTTCCGGGAAATGGAATAAAAAAGGGTAGTGGCTCAATCGTAAGTGATGGCGGTTGTCATTGCGAGCCGAAGGCGAAGCAGTCCCCGCTATTGGGGCACGGAGATTGCTTCGGGCTACGCCCTCGCAATGACATATCGCTACCTTCTGTTCCACTACCCAAAAAGGCGACCGCGAGGGTCGCCCTTTTTGTTTGGGGAGAAATTATGCTTCCATCCACCGCCGGTAGTAAAAATCGCTGTCTTCATCGGTGGTCAGGCGTTGCACCACTTCATAGAACCAATCATCCAGCGGGGCTTCATGCGCGTCCAGCCGGGGGAATGGATTGTAGAGCCGTTCTTTCAGCGTTTCGGTGATGACTTGCAGGGTGTTCAACGCCAATTCGGGCTGGTCAATCCGGCGGATGCCCGCTTTTTTCATCAGCGTATCGAAGATTTGAGCCAGCGTTGTGCCGCCCGGAATGAAGGGTAGGGCACGGGTGCGCATAATCGGATAGAAAATATCAATCATTTTGCGGTTGGAGCCGTAATTGGCGGAAACTGCGTTTTGGATGATTTCTTTGGGGAGATACAAGCTGGTGGAATATGCGCCCTGTCGCCCGTATTCCGGTTGCGACGGGTCGCGCCCCACTTTGTCGCGGCTACCGCGCCAATCGGCGAATACGGCGATGTCCACCGAGATGCCCGCCGCTTCCAGCGCCTGCGGGAACTGTACCGCCATTTCACCCATCACGAATTTTGTCCCGGCAATGGAGCGTTCATCCAGCGGTTGCAATTCCCATTGGAAGAATCCGCTGTCATCCACATCTTTCACGTATACGGGAGGCATGCCGGGCAACAAACCGGAATTTGCGGCGGCAACGGTGTTGATGTAGATGATGTTTTGGGCGTTTGCTTCTTTCAGCGCGGTGACGATCTTCTCGAAATTGCGCCCTTCCAGCGCCATCCCTGCGTTGAGCCAGTGAAAGCGCGTGCCGAATCCGGCGGCATCGGCTTGGGCTTGCATCGCTTTTCCGGTTTCATAGTTGACCGATTTGGACAAATCGCGCCCGATGACGGTCACGCTGCCCGCGCCGCTGTCGCCCAGCAGTTTCATCACCGCTACCGCCAGCGCCCCACCGATGCCGGGTCCGGTTGCGCCTGCCAGCAGAAAATGTTTGTCGCTTAAATCGTCGAAAGCATAAGTTTCGGTTTCCAGCAGCGCCGATTGTGCCGCCGCTGTGTTCTCCAGCAGGGTTCGCGCTTCTGCCGGAAATGCCGCAATTTCCTCTTTTGTGGGGCGTTCGATGGGGGGCGCGCCCTTTTTAACCGGGACATTGGGCATTGGCGTTGCGAATGGACTTACAGGATTCATATCAGACATTTATCACCTCGTAGTTTGTGCCGTAAAGTCAAGTGTATCATACACATGTATAAACCCAAAAACCGCAGTTAGATGCGTTTATCGCCAAGATTTTGAATCCGTATAATGAAACCAAACTTGACGAAAATCGGTCGATATGATATATTCCAAAATTGCAATGCCGCCCTAATGTGGGTGCGGTTGTTTTTTTGTTGTATGTAACAGGGAGAAGAATAACAATAGCTGCTAAACGACCTTTCGAGAGAAACAAAGTATCCGGACAGCGTATTAATGAGCAAATAACCGCAAAAGAAGTGCGGGTTATCAGCGCGGATGGCGAACAATTGGGCATATTGCCCACCATCAAAGCGTTGGAAATTGCTCGTGAATCCGGTGTTGATTTGGTGGAAGTTGCGCCACAGGCAAAACCGCCTGTGTGCCGATTGATGGATTTTGGAAAATTCATGTACACCAAATCGAAACGCGAACGGCAAGCGCGGAAAGCTCAAGTAAAAACAGAAATAAAAGAAATTCAATTACGACCAAAAACCGGCGAGCATGACATTAATTTCAAGCTCCGGGATGCCAGAAAATGGCTGCTCCGTGGGGCAAAAGTGAAAGTCCGCCTCCGGTTTAGAGGGCGCGAACGCTATATCCCTGAGGTTGGCAGAGACCGTTTGAAAGAGGTTGCGGAACGATTGAGTGACGTGGCAATTGTTGAGCGGAGACCTGCATTTGAGGGTAGAACGATGATTATGATTTTAGCGCCCATAAAACCAAAATCTTAAGACCAAACAGGGAGTTATATCGTTATGCCGAAAATCAAAACGCATAAATCAACAGCCAAACGGTTCCGCGTAACCGGAAAGGGCAAGTTGGTTCGCACAAAAATCGGAAAAAGCCACCTGCGCCGCAAAAAAGCGAGCCGGGTGTTACGGCAGTTGGACAAAATGCAGGATGTAAAAGGTAGCGCAAATAAAAAACGTGTTGCCAAGCTGGCACCGTATCTGAAACGCAAGTAAATTGGTGAATTGAGGGTTTATTATGAGAGTAAAAGGTGGTCCGCAAACTCAGCGACGACATAAAAAGGTGCTGGCTTTAACCAAAGGTCAGCGCGGAACGAAACATCGGCTGTACCGCCGAGCCAATGAAGCGATGATGAAATCGCTGGTGTATGCATACCGTGACCGGCGCAATCGCAAACGCGATTTCCGCCAATTGTGGATTACACGCATCAATGCCGCCGCTCGGCTGAACGGTTTGTCTTACAGCAAATTCATGCACGGGTTGGATGTTGCCGGCGTGGACGTTGACCGCAAAATTCTGGCAGAACTCGCCGTGAGCGACCCCAACGCATTTACATCGTTGGTGGACACCGCGAAATCCGCACTGTAAAATTAATGCAGTCATCCCAAAAAGAAGCCATTGCGGCTTCTTTTTTTTTACAAAGAATTTACATCGAACGCTACCCAAGATAATCTAAAACCAGTATAATTGCCGTAAACGCATTCAGTGGGAGAGCATATGGGGAAAGATACCATCCTTGTGGTGGATGACGAACGAAATATCATCGAATTGGCGCGGATGTACCTTGAAAAGGACGGCTTCACGGTGGTGGGCGCGGAAACCGGCACGGAAGCGTTGCGCAAAATCGAAACCGAGCAACCCATTTTGATGATTTTGGATTTAATGCTCCCTGAACTTGACGGCTGGGAAGTGTGCCGCCGTGTGCGAGCGAACAGCGCGTTGCCCATCATCATGCTCACCGCCAGAGATGACGACGTGGACAAAATTGTCGGGCTGGAGCTGGGCGCCGATGATTACATGACCAAACCGTACAACCCCCGCGAACTGGTGGCGCGGGTGAAAGCCGTGCTGCGGCGCGGGTACCATCCCCAAGCGGAAAACGCCGAGCAACCCGAACGATATTCGTTCGGCAATGTGGTTGTTTCCACCGATACCCGCGAAGTCCGGGTGGGCGAGACGCCGGTTGATGTGCGCACCAAAGAATTCGACCTGCTGGTGGCGTTGATGGAACATCCCGGCAAAGCCCTTTCGCGCGAGCAGTTGCTCAATTTGGCGTGGGGCTTTGATTTTTATGGCGAAACCAGAACGGTGGATGTTCATGTTGCCCATCTGCGGAAAAAACTTGCCGTCTCCACCATCACCATCGAAACGGTTTGGGGGGTGGGCTATAAACTGGTGGAAAAAGATTAATCCCCGATGTTTAACGGCATTCAATCACGATTGGTAATTTCATATATTGTCGTTATCGTGCTTTCCCTTTCGATTGCGCTTTTTACCCTGTTTTTGCTGGCGCGTCCTCTGCAAGCCCGGGCAATAGCCCTGCGGTTATCGTCCGAATTGAATCAGGTTGTCACCCAAATTCAGGCGTCGGCGGCGCAAGTTTCGCCCGCGCAGCGTTCTCCGGAAAGAACACTGGCTCAAATCCGAAAATACTTGCCGCAAACGACCGGCAGATTATTGCTGATAAACAAGCAGGGAATGGTGGTGCTGGATGCGGAAAATCAATGGAACGGGCGAGAAATCACACTGCCGAACCGGCAACGTCGGTTGCCCATCATCCCGCGCAGCGAAGAATTCAGCGGAAGAATGACCGCTCCGGACGGCTCGATAATGCTGTTTGCGGCGCGTCCGCTCTCCCCGCGCCTGTTTGTGGTAATGGTTGCGCCATACCCCAAAACCGCATCCTCCATCATTGTGGAATTGTGGCGCGGATTTTTGGTTGCGGGCATCATCGCGTTTCTGGTTGCCGTGTTGATGGGCTGGTTCATCGTGCGCTCGGTTGCAACGCCGCTGAAACAGATTGCGCGCGCCACAGAATCGGTGGCGACGGGCGATTATTCGCAGCAGGTTCCGGTGACGGGACCCGTGGAGGTGCGTCAGGTGGCAACCGCGTTCAACAGTATGACCACACAGGTGCAATCGAGCCAGCAGGCGATGAAGGATTTTGTGTCGAATGTTTCGCATGATTTGAAGACGCCGCTCACCTCCATTCAAGGGTTTTCGCAGGCGTTGTTGGACGGGACGGCATATGATGATGCGGCTCGCCAGCGTGCGGCGCGTATTATTTATGATGAAGCCTCGCGTATGCGGCGGTTGGTGGAGGATTTACTGGATTTGGCGCGGATTGACGCGGGGCAAATCGAGATTCAATCGCGCCCGATTGACCTGACCGCGCTGTTGAATATCACGCTGGACAGCCTTTCGGTACAGTTTGCCAAAAAACAAATCACGCCGGAAATAAATATCAGCGCGTTGCCACACATCTTGGGTGATGCAGATCGTTTAAAACAAGTGTTCACCAACTTGCTGGATAATGCCATCAAATTTACGCCGGCAGGCGGAAAAATCACCGTTACCGGCGGTGACACAGGTGTCCCCCCCGATGCTTCAACGGTCATTCGGAAACGGCATGCGCCGCCGCCCGCGCAGTCTTTTGCGCGCATCAGCATCTCCGATAACGGCGTGGGCATCCCCCCCGCAGAGTTGAAGCGTATTTTTGAGCGGTTTTATCAGGTGGACAAAAGCCGAAAGCATCATTCCGGCGGCGCGGGGCTGGGGCTGGCAATTGCCTTCAATATTGTAAAAGCGCATGGGGGGCACATTGAGGCGAAAAGTGTGCCGGGGCAGGGGACGACCTTCATCATATGGTTACCGGCAGCGGCATAAAAATTGGGCAAATTACAGCGCAAGGCGGTTTTCTGGTATACTTTATAGCGAACGAAAATATGGGGGATGCACCCCCGCCATTCAAACTCATTTTCAAGGGAGGACCCCTATGCGCGCATTAAAATTTTTGTTGGGTATATTGGTCGGCAGTATGATTGGCGCTTCGCTGGTGCTGTTGGTGGCGCCGCAAAGCGGTGAAGACACGCAAAAGAAAGTAGCGGAGAAAATGGAAATGTTGCTGGCGGAGGGCAAGAAAGCATTTGAAGCCCGACGGGCGGAATTGGAAGCGCAGATGAACGCCCTTCAGCAACGATAGTTTGAAAAAGCCGGCAACGCGCCGGCTTTTTTATTTTTGCAGCATCCCCAAAAATTTAGCGAATAATGGTTCGGCGATTTGGGTGTCGTCATCGGTGAACAGTTGGGTGCGGGCATCATGCGCTTGTTTCACCAACTGAATGGTTTGCGCCACATCCTCACCGGGCAGGCGAACCTGTTTCAGCAACAGCGTCCCCGCCATCACTAACGGGATGTACAGAAAATCTTCTTCCATCGGCAGCCCGTCTTCCAGCGCATCAACAATATATTCCGTCACGCCATCGCATTCCTGCCGGCTCCACGGCAAATCGTTTCCGGCGGCGCGGGCGAGCATTTCAAAACTGATGGCAAGGGTGAGCCGCAGAATATGTTTGTAGCCAATATCGCGGAAGGTTTGGCGGATGTCGGATGTGTCGTAATTGTTGAAAATGGCGCGTTCCCAAATTGGAACCAGCAAGCCGTCTTGCAGCTTTCCGTCCTTGAGGAACATGTGGCAAACGTAAACCAGTAACTTCCCCAGGGCAATTGCTTCGCCGATGCGGAGTGGTAATCCCACGTCCGCGAAACGTTGTTGCGTTTCAGCATACAATGCGGCGAACAACGCTTCAACGTTATTTAAATCGTTCAAAATAATGGCGCGATTTTTGTTGATTTCCTGTTGCGCCTGTAGTTGCAAATACCCAAGATCTCTATCCCATAATTTTGAATAGGATGCTTTCAGCACGTCTGAGGGCGTTTCTGCGGCGGGTGCATTTTTGATGGACACCGGCACTTTTATTTTTTTCCCGGATTGCACGTTATAACTGCACCCGATGATGGGAACCAACCCCAATCCGGCTCGCCGTTTGAGGGGGAGGGCGCTCATCGGGTCTTGTTTCTTCGGCGCGCGGATGCGTTTGGCATCTTTGTCATGGGCTGTTTTGATTTCCAACTCAATGGTGTGTGAGCCCGGCGTCACGGAGGCGACGGCGAACGGAATGGTGAAGATACCCACTTCAGCCTCTTGAAGGGTTTGGGTGTAGATGTCTTTTTCAAATTGCAGTACCGGATGCATGCGAAAGCGTCCGACTGTGGGGGGGCGCACTTTAACCTCGACGGCGAGCGGGGCGTTCATCATATTTTGGAAATAGAAGCACAGATTGGCTTCTTCGCCGGGGGTGATTTTTGGCGGGTCGGTTTGAACGGTGTATTGCAGCCCATTCACTTCATAGCGCAAGGGTGCATCAATATATTCGCCGAGAATTTCGGGTAAAGTGGACGCCATGCGAATCCTCTTACTTGACTATAACAGATGTTTGTAGCATATCATCACGGTTCGATTTTGTCAATGCAGAAAAAAAGCCCGGCGGCATAACCGGGCTTTTTTGGGTGAACCATTCAGGGGGTTACCAGTTCTTTTTCCATTCAACATGCACAATGCTCGCGCCAACAGCAACTTGCACATCCTTTGTTTCAGATAGAGATGGCATATTACGACAAGCATCGGTATCGTTGTCAGCTTTGTCGGTTACAATATCGACACGATATGTTCCGGGGGAAAACAACGTAAAATCATATTCTCCCGGTTGATAACCGCCCATAGTTCCATCTATGAGGCGTCTCGGTCCCGATGGATATGAGATTGAGCAAAAAGTACCGGAACGTACCCGTACCCGTATGCCGTTAACAGGATTACCTGCGTTGTCTCGAATAATACCCAATATTAGGAAAATACTGTTATTGTCTTTGGCGAACACATTTGTAACCGTATATTGATACTGCGCTTGCGGCACCGG
>JAJRSQ010000237.1 GCA_024278725.1 Chloroflexota bacterium | reverse complement strand
GTCCTCACCCTGCCGATGGCGGAACGCAGGGAATGGCTGGCGTTGTTTGTGTTCATCGGCGGGCTTTCCGCCGCGACGGGCATGGTGATTGTGGCGACGGTTGCCCTCACCACGATGGTCTCCAATACCCTCATCATGCCTTTTCTGCTCCGCATCCGGGTGCTGAAACTGGAATCGCAGGTGAACATGAGCGGCTTGCTCCTGTTCATCCGCCGCGCCGCCATCATCCTGATTTTACTGCTGAGTTACGGCTATTTTCGCCAAACGGGACAATCCAGTCCGCTGGTGTCCATCGGGCTGATTTCATTCACGGCGGTGGCACAATTTGCGCCCGCCCTGCTGGGCGGCATGTATTGGAAAGGGGGGACGCGCGCGGGCGCGCTGGCAGGCATCACCGGCGGATTTCTGGTGTGGGCGTACACCCTTTTTCTGCCCTCCATGGCGGAATCGGGCTGGTTCACCGCGCAATTTATCGAGCATGGTCCCTTCGGCATTTGGTGGCTCAAACCGTATGCGCTGTTTGGGGTTGACAACCTCACGCCCATCACCCACGCATTGGTGTGGAGCATGTTATTCAATGTAGGCGGATACCTGATTCTCTCGCTTTTGAATCAGCCGACAGTTTTGGAACACAGTCAGGCATCATTATTTGTGGATGTGTTCAAATACGATGGCAAACAATCGCGCAACCCCGCTTCAATCTGGCGCGGCAGCACTTCGGTGGAAAGTTTGCGCTCGCTGCTGGGGCGATTTTTGGGACCCGGACGAGCGGACAGGCTGTTCGCGCAGTATGCTCAAGCGCGCGGGCTTATCTGGACACCCGCCTCCGATGCCGACCCGGAATTGGTGGGCTTCGCCGAGAAACAACTCGCGGGGGTCATCGGCGCGGCATCGGCGCGGGTAACGGTGGCATCGGTGGTGAAGGAAGAGATGTTGAGCCTGAAGGAGGTGATGGACATTCTGGATGAAACCTCGCAGGTGATTGCGTACAGCCATCAATTGGAAGAGAAATCGCAGGCGTTGGAAAAAGCAACCGCCGAGTTGCGCGCGGCAAATGAGGAATTGAAAAAACTCGACCGGCTGAAGGATGAATTCATCTCCACTGTGACGCATGAACTCCGCACCCCGCTCACGTCCATCCGCGCATTTTCGGAGATTTTATCCGACAATCCGGACTTGAACGCCGCCAAACGGCTCGAATTTTCCGGCATTATTTTGAAAGAGAGTGAACGTCTGACCCGGCTCATCAACAATGTGCTGGATTTGGCGAAAATCGAATCGGGGAATATGGAATGGTCGCTCTCTGCGGTGGACATCCGCGATTTGATAAAGGAAACCGTCACGGCGGTGGCGCAATTGTTGCACGAAAAGAACGCCCGGCTGGAACTGGATTTCCCCGACCACGTGCCTTCGGTGCGGGTTGACCACGACCGTATCATGCAGGTGTTGCTGAATCTCGTTTCCAACGCCATCAAATTTTGCGCCACGGAGGGCGGTTGGATTCAAATTCAGGTGCAGGTTTCGCCCGCCGTCATCCAAGTGAATGTGAGTGATAATGGTGCGGGGGTTGCCCCGGAAAACAGGGACATCATTTTTGAAAAATTTCGGCAGGCGGGCGATACGCTCACCGACAAACCGCAGGGAACCGGGCTGGGATTGCCCATCTGCCGCCGCATCGTGTCGTATTTTGGCGGCGAAATTTGGGTCAGTGACCGGCGCGGCGGTTCAGGCGCAACTTTTTCATTCACCCTGCCGTTCAATTATCAGCCGGTGACCAATAACGAAAACAGCGAACCTATGCAGTTATAACATCAATTTAACCCAATGGAGACACATATGCTCAACAACAACCCGAAATTGCGAATTTTCCTGAGTGCCGTGCTCGGCTTTGCCGGGGGAAATAGTTTGTCAACGGCAGTTTTCCCATTTGCCACTGCACTCCTCTTCAAAACCGAATCGTTTGATATGCTTGGACCGTTGCGGCTCACCCTGCCGATTGCCGCGCTGTGGGCGGCGGCGGGGGGCTTCATCGGCTGGCGTGGCGGAATTTCCACCGGCGTCGCGGTGTTGGGCGTCGTCGGCGCGCTTGCCGGGTTGGCGCTGGGAATGTCCACGGGGGATGTCGGTCAATGGCTGATGGGCGCGCTGGTGGGGGCGGTTTATGGCGCTATCGGCGGGTTGATTTTGGGTTCAGTTTTCAGATAATAGCCGTGAAACATCGGCGCAATGTGGGATAAAAGTTATGGCAAAACGTGTTCTGATTGTGGATGATGAAAAAAATATCGTGGTGTCGCTGGAGTTTTTGCTGGAGCAGGCGGGCTATCAGTATGAAATTGCCCGTGACGGGCGGGAGGCGATGGCACTGCTGGAGGAATTTTCGCCCGATTTGGTGCTGCTGGATGTGATGCTCCCGCACATCAACGGGTTTGAAGTGTGTCGCCGCATCCGCGAAAATGCACAATGGGCGGAGACGAAAATCGTCATGTTGACGGCGAAAGGGCAGGAAGTGGAAATGGCGAAAGGGTTGGCGCTCGGCGCAAACGCATATATCAGCAAGCCGTTTTCAACCAAAATGCTGATCCAAAAAATTAACGAAATTTTGGAAGACGATGGAACGACAAAAGTTTGAGATGTTCTTTTCGCTGGGCAGCATCTTTCTGTTTCTGTTGGGGATGCTGGTCGCCTTCATCGCAATTCCCATGTTGGGGAAAGAACAATTAATCCTGGTTATTGCCGGGGCAATTTTAATATTGATGGTGCTCAGCCTTTTCATCAGCCTGTTTTTCCAATCGTACATTGTGAGCGCGAAGCGGCTGGCGGAGGATATGAGGGTGATTACCACCGTGAATCCCGCCTGGCGCACCGATGTTGACGGACCGGTGGAGATGCGCAAGCTGGCGGGAGCAATCAATGCGTTTGCCGAACGGTATCAGACCGTGCTGGAAAATCAGGCAGCCGAAATTGAGCGCGCGCACGATGAGCTGGAAGCGGAGAAAAAACGGCTCGTGGCGCTGATGTCGGAATTGACGGAAGGCGTGCTGGTCTGCAATGTGGAGGGGCAAATTCTGCTGTACAATAATCTGGCGAAGGAATTGTTGAGCCACACGCCGGAAAGCTGGACGTCTTCATCCGCCGCGGGGCTGGTGGGGCTGGGACGCTCGATTTTTGGCGTGCTCGACCGGAGCGTCATCACCCATGCGCTGGAGGAACTCACCTACCGCACCGAGAAACACAGCGCATATGTCATCTCCCGTTTTGTGACTTCGGCGACCAACGGGCAGTTATTGCGGGTGGCTATCGCCCCGATTTTGCAAAATTCGCAGGCAATTAATGGCTTTGTGCTGACACTGGAAGATACCACCCAGCACAGCAAAAGCAGCAGCCGGCGCGATATTCTGCTCCGCGCTTTGACGGAAGGGGTGCGCTCGCCGATTGCCAACATCCGCGCCGCCATTGAAACCATTGAGGCGTACCCCAATATCCGGCAGGAAAAATTGAACCAACTGTACCACGTCATTTCGGAAGAATCGCTGGCGCTCAGCGCGCGGCTGGATGAATTGACCACTGAATACGCCTCCGACATTCGCGCCAAATGGCAATTGGAAAAAATCCCCGGCAGCGATTTGCTGTGGGCGATTCAACGTCGGTTTGAAGACAAACTGAAGGTGTCCACCCGGTCTATCGCCGCGCCGGAACCGTCGCTGTGGTTGCAGGTGGACGGGTATTTGGTGGTGCAGGCGGCAACTTTTTTGGTGCGACGGCTCAAAAAGAGTTTCGATGTTGATGCCGTGCAGATAAATTTGAAACAAGCCGGGCGGCTGGCGGCATTTGATATTATTTGGGAAAGCAGCCGTGTTGATGCCGACACGATGTGGTCGTGGCAGAACCAGATTCTGGACAGCAACAGTGACGGCGTGTCGCTCACCATTCGTGAAATTGCGGAATACCACGGCGGCGAAGTATGGTATCAGCGGGATGTGGATACCGGCGTGGCGTATTTTCGCATGTTGCTACCCACCACAGACCCGCCGCCCGCCCGCCGGATGCCTGTGGTGCAGAGCAGTCGTCCCGAATATTATGATTTCGATTTATTCCGGCGCGCCGGGAAAATCGGGAGTCTGCAATCGCAGAAACTTTCGGAACTGACGTACACCGTGTTCGACACGGAGACCACCGGACTTGACCCCGTCGCCGATGAGATTATCTCGATTGGAGCGGCGCGCATCGTGAATGGGCGACTTCTGCGGCAGGAAATTTTCGACCAACTGGTAGACCCCCGGCGGGCAGTTTCGCCGATGGCAACCAATATTCACGGTATTTCCACCGATATGCTGGCAGGGCATCCCACCATTGAACAGGTTTTGCCCGCCTTCCATCATTTCGTGGAGGATACGGTGCTGGTGGGGCACAATGCGGCATTCGATATGCGGCTTTTCCAGCAAAAAGAGAGCCGCACCGATATTCGATTCACCAATCCGGTGCTGGACACGCTGCTGTTGTCGGCGGTGGTACACCCCAGTCAATCAGACCACAGTCTGGAAGCCATTGCGGAACGGCTGGGGATTGATATTGTCGGCAGGCACACCGCTCTGGGCGATGCGTTATTGACGGGCGATATTTTTTTGAAGATGCTGCCGCTACTGGCAGAGCGGGGCATCATCACTTTGGCGGATGCCCTGCAAGCCTCCAAAGAAACATTTTACGCCCGCTTAAAATATTAAATTGGCAAAGGAAATCCATCTATGAACATTAATGTTACCCTTCCCAAAAGCACCGTAACCCGTTTGGGACTCTTGCTGTTTTTTCAAAATAAGGGGCTGTATATTTATTTGATTGCGAGCGGGGTGGTCACGGCATACACCCTCAGCACCGGGAATTACGGGCTGTTGATTGTGGCATGGTTGCCGTATCTGTTTTATGTGTTTTTGGGAATTTTCAACATTCTCCGCCAAACGCGCAGCGACGGCAACCCACAATTATTGCCGACGCGGTACACACTTTCCGGCAATGGCATCACCGTGAAAACCAAATTGGGCGAAAATAAATTCGGTTGGGATGAATTTAAAGGGTGGCAGGTTGTTGCGGGGAATTTTGTGTTGTTTCATTCGGAAGGGTTCATTTTCGCCATTCCGAAAAATGATGTTCCGACGGAGAAGCTGGCGAAGTTTCAGCGGTATCTGGATGAATATATTCAACGATGAGTTTAAAAAGTATAAGACCGACCTGGGTCAGGGGTCGGTCTTAACAAGGATAGGAGGAATTCTAAATATCTTAAGGAGGAAATCAGTTAATCGAGATTCTCAGGCGCTGCATCACAAACCACTGTGTCCCACCAACTGGGGAACGTATTTTTCACATACCAGAAGGTCGCCAAGATTGCCACGTCTAAAGCTATCCACAGTGTGCCAAATTTTGTGATGAATTCCATTTTCGCCCTCGCGCTCGTCTTTATATGAGGAGTATAGCAGAAAAGTAAGAAAATTTGAATAAAGTTTGCGTAAAGATTCGTGAATTTATAGTAAATATTCCCCGTGGAAAGAATGTGACAAATGTCTTGAGAAATCAGGATGTTTGTCATTGTTTTTTTGCAGTAAGGCGTGATATACTTCACAATATAACGATATACGCACTATAAACCATATTTTTACATTGGAGGGTGTTTTAATGGCAGTTTCAATTCCAACAAATAATACACTTGATTCGTTTTTACCACCTGATATGGCGCTCAAAGCCGAAGTTGTGGGTCAGAAAAAAGCAGGGATGGGATTTTGGAATACGTTCGCGCTGGCGGTTTTGGCAGGCGCATTCATCGGTATGGGGGCGGTTTTTGCCACAACCGTCACCGCCGGTGCCAGCGGCAATCTAACCTTCGGAGTGACGAAGTTGCTAGGCGGGTTGGTGTTCAGCCTAGGGCTGATTTTGGTCATTGTCGCCGGCGCGGAACTATTCACCGGAAACAACCTGATTGTGATGGCGTGGGCGGACAAAAAAGTGTCCACCAAGCAACTGTTACGCAATTGGGGCATTGTTTATCTGGGGAATTTCATCGGTTCCATTGGTACGGCAGTGCTGATGCTGTACACCAAGCAGTTCACCTTTGGTGGTGGGGTCATCGGGTTAAATATTTTGAACATTGCCAACGGGAAAGTACATCTCGGTTTTGTACAGGCGATAGCGTTGGGTATACTGTGTAATGCGTTAGTATGTTTGGCAGTGTGGTTGTGCTTCAGCGCGCGCACCGTCACCGATAAAATATTGGCAATCATCTTCCCGATTACCGCCTTTGTTGCCGCCGGATTTGAACACAGTGTTGCCAATATGTATTTCCTGTCAATCGGATGGCTGGTGAAAGTGAGCGCCCCCGGTTCCTTCTGGAACGCCATCGGCAAAACCGCCGATGATTATGGTGATATAACATGGAAAAACATCGTAATTGGCAACCTATTGCCGGTCACTATCGGCAACATCATCGGTGGGGCGTTGATGGTTGGGCTGGTTTACTGGTTCATCTACGTCCGAAAAGATATGCACCCGTTCACACCGGGGGCGGGGGAACCCTCAACACATTCGGAGAATTAAATCCAACATTATTGAAAACCATCATTAAACAAGATGAGCGTTCTTGCCAAAGGACGCTTGTCTTTTTGCATACAGGGAGCGATTAATGATACAGAAAGAACCATCCTACGCGCCCGGAAAAGTGCGGGTCATCTTTAAAATCCCCGGTTCATTGTGGGTGGAAAGCATCAATTTGGTGGGCGATTTCAATGCATGGGATGTTGCATCCCTTCCGTTTGAGCATGATGAAAATGATGATTGGGTGATTGCGCTCGATTTGGATGCCGGGCAGTCCTATCGTTTCCGCTATTTGTTTGACGGTATGCACTGGCGCGATGAATGGCAGGCGGACGCCTATCTCCCCAATCCGCACGGCGGATTCGACTCCGTGGTGGTGGCATCGCTGGAATAATCGTCCATCCGGGGGGAATCCTTCAGCCGTGATGTGACATTTATCATCAAAATAACGATAAATTTCACTAGACATGCACTTGCGCAAGGAGTATACTGGAGGGAGTGAATTTTTAAAGGAGAAAATCTATGGCTAACGGAACACAACGAAGAATGGTTACCATTGACGGTAACACTGCGGTGGCACACGTGGCGCACGCCACAAATGAAGTGATTGCCATCTACCCGATTACGCCCTCGTCTCCGATGGGAGAAATGGCGGACGAAAAATCTGCCAAGCATGCAACAAATATCTGGGGAACTGTCCCCACTGTTGTGGAAATGCAAGCGGAAGGCGGCGCCGCCGGGGCAGTCCACGGCGCATTGACCACCGGCTCGCTCACCACTACCTTCACCGCATCGCAAGGGTTGCTGTTGATGATACCCAATATGTACAAGATTGCCGGTGAACTGACCAGCACTGTTTTCCACATTGCGGCGCGGTCGGTGGCGGCGCAGGCTTTGTCCATCTTTGGCGACCACAGCGATGTGATGGCTGCCCGCAGCACCGGCTTTGCCATGCTGTTCGCCTCATCGGTGCAGGAAGTGATGGACTTCGCGCTGATTTCTCAGGCTGCCACGCTGGAATCGCGCGTGCCGTTTTTGCACGTGTTCGACGGTTTCCGCACGTCGCACGAAATTATGAAAGTGGAGGAACTGACACACGACGATATGCGGGCGATGATTGACGATGACCTCGTCCGCGCCCACCGCGCCCGCGGATTATCGCCCGACCATCCCGCCATTCGCGGTACGGCGCAGAACCCCGACGTTTTCTTCCAAGCGCGCGAAACGGTCAATCCGTTTTACATCAAAACCCCCGGCATTGTCCAAAAAGCGATGGACAAATTCGCCAAAATTGTGGGACGCCAATACCACCTGTTCGACTACATTGGTGCGCCCGACGCCGAGCGGGTGATCATTCTGATGGGCTCCGGCGCGGAAACCGCCGAGGAAACGGTGAATTACCTCACGGCGCGGGGCGAAAAAATCGGGATGCTGAAAGTTCGGCTCTACCGTCCCTTCTCCGCCGAACATTTCCTGGGCGCACTGCCCGCCACCACCAAAACCATCGCCGTGTTAGACCGCACCAAAGAACCGGGCGCCGCCGGCGAACCCCTCTATCAGGATGTCATCACCACCATCAGCGAAGGTTTTGCCGATGGCACAACCCCCTTCACCCGGATGCCGCGCATCATCGGTGGGCGATACGGACTGTCATCCAAAGAATTCACCCCCGCGATGGTCAAAGGGGTATTCGATGAAATGACCAAAGCCAAACCGAAAAACCATTTCACCGTCGGCATTATTGACGATGTGACGAACACCAGCATCGAATTTGACCGCGACTTCAACATTGAGCCGGATGATATTGTGCGGGCGATGTTCTGGGGACTCGGTTCCGACGGCACGGTTGGCGCGAACAAAAACTCCATCAAAATCATCGGGGAAGGTACGGACAATTACGCTCAGGGCTATTTTGTTTACGACTCCCGAAAAGCCGGTGCGCAGACCATTTCGCACCTTCGATTCGGGTCGCGCCCCATCCACAGCACATATCTCATCAAAAAGGCGAACTTCATCGCCGTGCATCAATTCGTTTTCCTGGAACGGTACGACCTGCTCGATTACGCGGAAGAGGGGGCAACCTTCCTCCTGAACAGCCCTTATCACGCCGATGAGGTTTGGGGACATCTGCCGCGCACAATTCAGGAAGCCATCATCAGCAAAAATCTGAAATTCTACGCGATTGACGCCTATGAAGTGGCGAAAGAAACGGGTATGGGCGTGCGCATCAACACCATCATGCAAACCTGCTTCTTCGCCATCAGCGGGGTGTTGCCGGAAGATGAAGCGATTGACCGCATCAAAACCGCCATCAAGAAAACTTACGGCAAACGGGGCGAGGCAGTGGTACAGAAAAACTTCGCCGCCGTTGATGCCGCCCTTTCGCATCTGCACAAAATTGACGTGCCCGCGCAGGCAACCAGCACCATCGAAAAACCGGCAACCGTGCCGGACGCCGCGCCGGAATTTGTCAAAACCGTCACCGCAAAAATGATGCAGGGCAGAGGGGATGAAATTCCGGTCAGCATGTTGCCCATTGACGGCACATATCCTTCGGGAACCACCCAATGGGAAAAACGAAACATTGCGCTGGAAGCCCCGGTGTGGGATGAAGACCTCTGTATTCAGTGTGGAAAGTGTGTGCTGGTGTGTCCGCACGCGGTCATCCGCTCGAAAGTGTATGATGAAACCGCGCTCGAAGGCGCACCCGAAACCTTCAAAGCGGTTGACGCCCGTTGGAAAGAATTTAAAGGGATGAAATACACCCTGCAAGTGGCGGTGGAAGACTGCACCGGCTGTACCCTCTGTGTGGAAGCATGTCCCGTGAAGGATAAAACGCAGGTGGGGCGCAAAGCCATCAATATGGAGCCGCAATTGCCGTTGCGGGAAACCGAACGCGCAAACTGGAGCTTCTTCCTCGATTTGCCGGAAATCTCCCGCACCGATTCGGTGAATTTCGCCAACGTGAAGAATATCCAACTCCTCGAACCCCTCTTTGAATTTTCCGGCGCGTGCGCGGGTTGCGGGGAAACCCCCTACGTCAAACTGGTCACGCAACTCTTCGGCGACCGCGCTGTGGTTGCCAATGCGACCGGCTGTTCCAGCATTTACGGCGGCAATCTGCCCACCACCCCGTGGACATTCAACAAAGAGGGACGCGGTCCCGCGTGGAGCAACTCGCTCTTTGAAGACAATGCCGAATTCGGGCTGGGCATGCGGCTGACCATTGACAAACAAACCGAATACGCCCGCGAATTGGTGACTCTGCTGCGCGACGACATCGGCGCGGATTTGGCGGATGCGCTGCTCAGCGCCGACCAGTCGGACGAAGCGGGCATCAGCGCGCAACGCGAGCGGGTGGCGCAACTGAAAGATATTCTCGCCGGAAACAACGGCGTGAAAGCCCGCGACCTGCTCAGTTTAGCCGATATGCTGGTGAAGAAGAGCGTCTGGATTATGGGCGGCGACGGCTGGGCATACGACATCGGTTACGGCGGGGTAGACCATGTGCTCGCCAGCGGACGCAATGTGAACGTGCTGGTGCTGGACACCGAAGTTTATTCCAATACCGGCGGGCAGGCATCCAAAGCGACCCCGCTCGCCGCGGTGGCGAAATTCGCCGCCGGTGGGAAACCGACCATCAAAAAAGACCTGGGGATGATGGCGATGAGCTACGGGTATGTGTACGTGGCGCAAATTGCGATGGGCGCCAACGATGCGCAGACCGTGAAAGCCATCATGGAAGCCGAAGCCTACGACGGTCCCTCGCTGATTATCGCCTATTCACCCTGTATCGCCCACGGCATCGACCTTGCCAGCGGTCAGGGGCACATCCAAACAAAACTGGCGGTGGAAACGGGCTACTGGCCCCTCTACCGCTACGACCCGCGCCGTCATCAGGAAGGCAAGCCGCCATTGAAACTCGACTCCAAAAAGCCGAAACGTCCGTTGAAAGATTACATCTACAACGAAGCGCGGTATAAAATCCTGGTGAAAACGAACCCGGCGAAAGCGGATGAATTGCTGGCAGCGGCGCAGGATGCCGTCAACGCGCATTGGCACAAATATGAACAGATGGCTGCCATCGACTGAGTTCCTGCTCCCGGCAGATAAGTAGGTGATGAAAGTGGTGTGCGTCTGAAATATGGCGCACACCATCCCCGATAAAAACTTCAAAAAAAAATGAGGATGTGATTTATGGATTTAACCACAACATATATGGGCATGACATTGAAGAACCCCATCGTACCATCAGCATCCCCACTGTCAAAAGATATTGCGACCGTCAAACAGATGGAAGACGCGGGCGCGGCGGCTATTGTTTTGTACTCGTTGTTTGAGGAACAAATTTCCGGTGAAAGCCACGAACTCGACCATTTTTTGAGCTTCGGCGCGGATACATTTTCAGAGGCTTCAAGCTATTTCCCGGATATGACCGATTACAATATGGGTCCTGATGAATATTTGAATCACATCCGACGCATCAAAGAATCGGTTGACATCCCCGTCATCGGCAGTTTGAACGGTGTTTCCACCGGCGGATGGATTGAATACGCCAAAAATATCGCGGATGCCGGTGCGGATGGGTTGGAGCTGAACATCTACTACATTCCCACCAGCACTTCGCTCGCCGGCACGGATGTGGAAAAGATGTATCTGGATGTGGTGCGCGATGTGACCGCCAGCGTGAGCATTCCGGTTGCCGTGAAACTCAACCCGTATTTCAGCAGCACCGCCCATATGAGTGCGCAACTCGCCGCCGCCGGCGCCGATGCGCTGGTGTTGTTCAATCGTTTTTACCAGCCCGATTTCGACCTGGAAGCGCTGGAGGTTGCGCCGAGAGTCGAACTCAGCCATTCCCACGAGATGCTGTTGCCGTTGCGCTGGGTGGCAATTCTGTCCCCCCAAATTGATGTGGATTTCGCCATCACCACCGGCGTTCACACCCATTATGACGTGCTGAAAGGCGTGATGGCGGGTGCAAAAGTGACGATGATGGCATCGGAATTGCTCGCCAATGGCGTGGGACGCATCAGCCAAATTCTGCAATCGCTGGTAGATTGGATGGAACTGTATGAATACGAATCGATTGTCCAGATGCAGGGCAGTATGAATCAGCGCAATGTGGCGGAACCCGCCGCTTTTGAGCGCGCAAACTATATGAAAGTGTTGCAAAGCTATCGCTAAATGTATGGATGACGGTACACTCCCGTTACGCGCGCGAATCTTTTTCGGGCGTGCAAAAAAATAGACGCAAAAAAGCCGCGAACCAACGTCGGATTCGTGGCTTTTTGCTGAATTTTGAAACGAAGTAAAACAATACAGGAGGTAATCATATGGAATTTGGTGTTCCCGCCGAAGTGCGTGACCTTGAAAACCGTGTCGGATTGACGCCCCCCGGCGTTTTAGCCCTCACCAAAGCCGGGCATCAAGTATATGTGGAACGGAATGCCGGCGCGACCGCCGGTTTCAGCGATGAGGATTATCGCGCTGCCGGGGCGCAAATTGTTTATTCCGCAGAGGAGGCATATCGCCGCGCGGATGTGGTGGTGAAAGTGACTCGCCCCACGCGCGATGAACACGCGCTCTTCCGCACCGGACAGACCATCTTTTCATTCCTGCATCTGGCGGTATCATCCCCCGACCTGCTGGACGCGCTCACCGCGCGTCGCATCACCGCCATTGCCTACGAACTGGTGCAAAAAGAAGACGGATGCCTGCCCGTTTTAGTCCCGATGAGCCAGACCGCCGGACGCCTCGCGCCGATTATTGCCGGGCAACTGCTCACCACCCACCGTGGCGGGCGCGGGACGCTCCTCAGCGGGCTGCCCGGCGTGCCCGCCGCCGCCGTCGTCATTTTGGGCGGGGGCGAACTCGGCTTCAGCGCCGCGCGGGCATTTTGGGGCATTGGGGCGCAAGTGACCGTGCTGGACAAAGATATGAACCAGCTTCGCCGCATCGAAGAATTTTTCAACGGCAAGGTGAACACCGTCCTTTACAATGAATACAATTTGAAACGCGCCGTATCATACGCCGACGTTTTCGTCGGCGCGGTGCAAACACCTGGCAAACGCGCCCCCATTTTGGTGACCCGCGACATGGTGCGCTCGATGCGGAAACGCTCGGTCATCATTGATTTTTCCATCGACAGCGGCGGATGCGTGGAAACCAGCCGCCCCACCACCATCCGCGACCAGACTTTCGTGGAAGAGGGCGTCATCCATTTTTGCGTGCCGAACCTCACCGCGATTGCCGCCCGTACCACCAGCTATGCCCTCACCAACGCTTCACTCCCCTATCTGTTGAGCATCGGCAGTGAAGGGGTGGGCACGGCGCTGAAAACCCATCCCGCGTTGGCGGCGGGAACGGTGCTGTATCAGGGGAAATTGGTGAGCCGGATTGTGGCATCGGCATTGGGAAAACCCGTTGAGGGCACATTGCCGGCAGGAGGAAATGCATGAATTGGGAAGCGATATATCGTAAAAAAGTGACCGATGCCGATGCCGCGCTTTCGGCGGTGCAGTCGGGCAACCGGGTGTACATTGGCGGGGGCGCCGGTGTGCCGAAAGTGCTGATTGATGCGCTGGTGCGACAAGCGCCCCACCTGCGGGATGTGGAAATCACGCACATCCTCACCTTTGCCGATGCGCCGTATGTGGATGAAAAATACAGCGCATCGTTTCGGCACAATGCGTTGTTCATCGGACCGGCGGTGCGAAAAGCCGTCAACGACGGACGCGCCGATTTCACCCCGATATTTTTGTCGGAAGTCCCGGCGCTCTTCCGCAACGGCATCCTGCCGCTCGATGTGTCGTTGATTTCACTTTCCCCGCCCGACGAACACGGCTTTTGCAGCTTTGGCGTGGAGGTCGGTTCCACTAAACCCGCCGCCGGTGCGGCGAGGGTGGTCATCGCGGAAATCAACCGTCAAATGCCCCGCACGCTCGGCGATAGCTTCATTCACGTCAGCCGGTTGACCCAAATTGTGGAAGTGGATTATCCCATCCCGGAAGCGCCGCAGGGCGGCAGCTCGGAACTGCATTTGCGGGTGGGGGAACACATTGCGGAGATGATCCCCGACGGGGCGACTCTGCAAATGGGCATCGGCAGCATCCCCGATGCGGTGTTGCAAAATTTGGGCAATCACCGCGATTTGGGCATCCACACCGAGCTTTTTTCCGATGGCGTGATTGATATGTTTGAAGCGGGTGTCATCACGTGCAACCGGAAAACTTTCCACCCCGGAAAAATCATCTCCGGCTTTTTGTTCGGTTCAAAACGGCTCTACAAATTCATCCACAATAATCCCATCATTGAAATGCACCCCAGCGATTACGTGAACGACCCGTTCAACATTGCTCAAAACGAAAAGATGGTTGCCATCAATTCCGCCATTCAGATTGATTTGACGGGGCAGGTCTGCGCCGATTCCATCGGCACGCGATTTTACAGCGGTGTGGGCGGGCAGATTGATTTCATTCGCGGCGCGGCGCGCTCAAAGGGCGGGCTGCCCATCATCGCGTTTCTGTCTACCGCCAAAGGGGACGCCATCAGCCGCATTGTGCCCACCCTCACCGAAGGGGCGGGGGTGATTACCACCCGCAACGATGTGCATTATGTGGTGACGGAATACGGTGTGGCGAATTTGCACGGGAAAACGGTTCGTCAGCGCACGCAGGCGCTCATCAACATCGCCCATCCGAAATTCAGGGATGAGCTGGCGCACGCCGCGCACAATTTGGGATATATGTAGCTCTGTTCAGGAGGTTTGATATGATTTTGGTTTCAGCAGTGATGACCGCCAACCCGGAGACGGTATCGCCGCACGATACGTTGCGGGTGGCGAAAGATAAAATGCAGGCGGGGAATTTTCGCCGTTTGCCGGTGGTGCAGGCGGGCGAGTTGGTGGGCATTCTGAGCGACCGGGATTTGCGGCGGGCGACAAATTCGCCGCTGGTGCTGCGGGAACGCTGGTACGATGATATGCTGCTTGACAATATTCGCGTGTTGGGCGCAATGACCCGCGACCCCATTTCGGTGGCGGCGGATGCCCCGTTGGCAACTGCCGCCAAGCTGATGCGCCACCATAAAATCGGCGGGCTGCCGGTGATGCAGGGGGACAAGCTGGTGGGCATCATCACCGAGACGGATTTGCTCGATTATCTCATCACCCAATTGGAACAGGACGCATAAAAAAAGCCCCGCATTTTTCGCGGGGCTTTTCGTATGGGTGCGGATTACTGCAAGCTGCGAAGATATGCCGCAATGTCGGCGAGGTCGTTCGCCGTTAAAGCGGGGTTGCCGCCCTTCGGCGGCATGGCGACGCCCGTGGTGTTGTCGGGGGCGTTCACTGTGCGTCCGGCGGCGATGAAGTCTGCCAGCGCGGCATCATCAATACCGCCGATGAACGCATTATTGTGCAAATCCGGTCCCAAGCCGGTGACGCCCTCGGCGTTTGCGCCGTGACATGCCGCGCAACTTTTGGCGAACAGGGCTTGACCGGCATCCGCGTTGCCATCCACTGCTGCAACGATTTCAGTCTTGCCGACGGGGTCGGGGTTTTCAACAACTTCCGCCGAGCCGCCGCAGGCGCTGACCACCAGCGAAAGGGTCAGCAGCAAAAATGTGACGATGAAAACGATTTTTTTGTGTGTCATGGTCTCTCCTTGAGTTGAACTGTGACGTTGGTACCTTTGTTGGGGATGCTTTGGATTTCCATGCGCGCACCGCATTGGAACGCCCGCGAACGCATATTCGCCAGCCCGCGATGTCCGGGCTTGACTTTTGAGGGCATCACAAATCCGATGCCATCGTCCGCGACGTTCAATGTCACAACGCCTTCTTTGCGTTGCAATGAAATGGTGATGTGTGAAGGCTCCGCGTGCCGTACCGCGTTTGCCAGCGCCTCATGACAAATGTGGAACAGGTGATTGGCTTGTTCGTCACTCAGATGCTCCCCGATGTCGGTGGGAATCTCAGCGTGAATGGGGATGTTCGCATTGGCGCACACCTCCCGAATCAACCCGTCGAGGCGATTTTTCAGCCCGTTATCTTTGATGGCTTGCGGGCGAAGGTCGAAAATATAGTTGCGGATATCCTGAATCACGCGCGCCAGATTATCCAGCGTCAGCGCGATTTGCTTTTGTGCGGCGTCGAATTCGGCGGGGATATCCGCCTTCACCTGGTCAAGCATCAATCCGACGGCATAAATGGATTGAATGATGCCGTCGTGTAAATCCCGCGCGAACCGTTCCCGCTCTTCCAAAACGGCTAACCGCTGCGTTTGCTCATATGCCCGCGCGTTCTCAATGGCAATGGCGGCGTGAACCGCCAACCGCTGCAAAATAAGCTGGTCGGTATCGGTGAACGCCTCGCCGTACTTTCTATTTGCCAGATACAGCGCCCCAATTAATTGCCCTTTGGCGGCAATCGGCACGCCGAGCAAATTGCGGATGGGAGGAAAATCGGCGGGCAAACCCGTCTCGCCGGTGGGCGTGGAAATCCGGTTCAGCATCACAGGCTCGCCTTTGTAAAACAGGCGTCCCATCAATTTTCGCCCGTACGCGGATGCTTCAAAGGCTTCCGCGACTTTCGGCGTTGTGCCGGCAGTGATGAACTGCGAGAAATATTCGTCTTCATCATGCACACCGAGCGCCGCAATGTGGACGTTCATCAGCGATTGCGCCGTATTGGCGATGGTCTGCAAAACCTGCTCCAGCGACAACTGTGCGGTGATGGCGCGGGTGGCGTCATCCAGTGCGCGCAACTGTTGGATGAGGTATTCCCGTTCCTGTTGGGCGCGGTAGCGATTGGTGACATCGCGCAGCACCACGGTGAAGATGCGTGGATTATCCAGCTTTGAAATGGATGCTTCTGCGGGGAAGATACTGCCGTCTTTGCGCCGCCCGTGGATGGGGCGACGCTCGCTCATCAGCCGGGACATCTCCGGCGCTGCGGCAAACTCAACCAGATATTGCCGGTGGGTGTGGGCGGAATCTTCGGGTAACAGCACATCCAACGGCTGCCCCAGAATTTCATCCGCATTATACCCGAAGATGGTTTCTGCCCCTTTGTTGAACAGAATGATGCGCTGCTCGGCATCAATGGAAATGATGGCTTCGTGCGCCATATTCAGCACATCCGCCAGCCGAGTTTCGCTCACCAGCAACGCTTCGATGACCTGACTGCGTTCCGCGCGGTGTAAATCGGTGGGCGCACCCACGGTGGGGCGCAACTTCGAGAGCTGCTTCAAGATTTTTTGCTTCGTATGTTCACCCATAACATTTCCTTCACAAACACCGCAGGGTAGTGTAGCATAATTTAAAAAAAATCGGAAATGCCAACAAAATTTTGCCCTTCATTCCAACACATTGTACAATCGAATAATCATTCGTGCTTTAAGGGCGATTTTCGCAGACAAAACATCGGGAGGTGTGGTGTGGTTCGGATAATGGTTGTGGACGACCATGAAGTTGTGCGTTTTGGGTTAAAAAGCCTTTTGGCGCGCCATGAAGACTGGGAAATTGTGGCAGAAGCGGGAACGGTGGTGGATGCCATCGCGCAGGCTGCCGCGCACAACCCCGATATTGTTGTGCTGGACATCCGTTTGGGTGATGGTTCAGGTATTGATGCCTGCCGCGAAATTGTCAAACAGCATCCGCACACCAAAGTGATTGTGCTGACTTCATTCGCGGAGGATGAACTGTTGTTCAACGCCATCTCGGCGGGGGCGGCGGGCTACGTGCTGAAACAGGTGGGCAACGATGATTTGGTGCGCGCCATCGAAACCGTTTTGCGCGGCGATTCAATGCTCGACCCCAGCGTCACGGGGCAGGTTTTTGCCCGTTTGCGGGAAACCAACCGCTCGGAAGCCTTCACCGATTTGACCGACCGGGAATTGCGGGTGCTGGCGCTGATTGCGCAGGGCAAAACGAACAAAGAAATCGCCCACACCCTCCATTTGGGGGAAGGAACGGTGCGAAATTATGTCAGCAGTATCTTCAGCAAGCTACAACTTTCCAACCGTTCCGAAGCAACCGCGTACGCGGTGCGGCACAATCTCGATTCATTTTTGGCATCCAAATAAGCATTTATGTTTTTTCCCGTTAAATCGCCGCCAGCGGCGATTTTTTTTATGCCGAGCGCAAAATGGGGAAGATTGTCTACACATTCTATGACATTTGTCACTACAAACTTTCAGAGTTCCCGTTTATTATAAATGAACAGTTACTACTCATGTGCTATTGTGTTGTTGGATGTACCGCAAAATAAAACACCATCGGCGGTTGAGCAGTGACGAAACAGCGTTACTTTTGGGGTCGCTTATGGCTCTTGCTTCAGGAGCATCATCAACCATGGAATTTAAAGCCTTGCGCGTGCCATCGCTAAACAAAAAAGTTGCCGATGAATTAGACCACGTGCTGCGCGATTTGTCCGGCGTGAAAAAATTTGAAATCACGTTGGAAACTCAGGAATTGTATATCGTCTTCGACGAAAATCAGGTGGGGTTTCAAACCCTGGCGCAGGAAATGGCAAAAGTTGGGTGTTCATTGAAAAACATTGATGCCGCCCTGCTTTTGTGATATCCGTTGCCACCCGCACAAACTGCGAGCCGGTCTCGCAGTTTTTTTATGTCTGAAATTGCCCGCTGATATTCTCCGGCTATAATGCTTCACACAAACTTCATTTTAAGGATGCGTTATGAACTTCCAACAAGCGGCTGCTGAATACCTTCCTCAAATCAATGCAGAAATAAAACGCATTATGGCGGGCGACGCCGCCGGCGACCCCTTTTGGGGAATGATGCACTACCATTTGGGCTGGCTCGACGAAACATTCCGTCCGGCGGACGCTTCAGCGGGGAAGCAGTTGCGCCCGCTCTTCACCCTGCTGACGTGCTATGCCGCCGGGGGCGACCCCACCCGCGCGCTCCCCGCCGCCGCCGCCATCGAATTGACCCACAACTTCACCCTGATTCACGATGACATCCAGGACGGCAGCAATACCCGGCGCGGACGAAAAACCGTCTGGCGGTTGTGGGGCATGCCCCAAGCCATCAACGCCGGCGATGCAATGTTCACCCTGGCGCGCGGCGCGCTGTTGCAACTGCGCCGTCACAACGTTTCCCCCGAAACAATATTGAACGCGACCGAAAAATACGACGAAACAATGCTGGCGCTGTGTCGTGGTCAATATTTGGATATGAAATTTGAAGAAACGCTGGACGTTTCGCTGAAGGCGTATCTGGAAATGGTTGCCGGGAAAACCGCCGCGCTGCTGGCGTGCGCGGGGTATTTCGGGGCGTTGGTTGCCACAGAAAACCCCACAACCGCCCGGCGTTATTGGGACTTCGGGCATACAATGGGTATCGCCTTCCAAATGCAGGATGATCTACTGGGCATTTGGGGGGACGCCGGGGTGGTCGGCAAACCTTCCGGCGATGATTTGCGGCGGCGAAAAAAGACGCTCCCCGTGATTTTCGCGCTGAATTGCGACCCCTCCGCGGACGTGACCCGCTTCCGCGACATCTATGCTCAACCCATCTCCGATACCACCGAAGCCGACATTGCGGAGGCGATGGGCATTTTGGAATCGCTCGGCGCGCGGGAATATACGGCGCTGCGCGCGGAATTGTGGCTGGAAAATGCCGCCGCCGCACTGGCGATGATTGATATGCCGCGGGAAGCGAAACGCACCCTGCAAGAATTTTCTGATTTGATGATTCAACGGGCGAAATAAGATTGGAACTCACTTGCTTGAAGCATGGAAACGGATGATTTTTATCACGAATGACACAGATAAACGAATTTCACCAATTTTTTATTCGTGATTTTTCGCTTTAACCGTGCAAATTATGAGGATAAAAACGGTGAGCTAATGGCATCACATTACCCATTCAAAAATCTGGTTTTTCAGGGCGGCGGCGTGAAAACATTTGCCTATCACGGCGTAGTTGATGTTTTGGAGTCGGCGGGGATTTTGCCCGATATTGAACGGGTGGGCGGGGCATCCGCCGGAGCGTTGCTGTCCACACTGCTCAGTTTCCGATTGAGCTGGGCGGAAACCTATGGCATTTTCAAAACCTGTGACTTTTCAAAATTGCCGGAAACGAAAATATCCTCGAACCCGGAATGGACGCCCCGGCTGGTGGAACACAGCGTGGAGCGGGTGCGGGCGCGGGTGGATTCGGTGAACCGGCTCATCAAAAGATTCGGCTGGTATGCCAGCGATTATTTGTATCAATGGCTGATGGAGGTGATTGCCGACCGGTGTCACGGCAACGGACGCGCCACCTTCGCCGATTTCCGCGCGTTGGGCTTCCGCGACGTGTATGTGGTGGTCACCAACCTCTCCACCCGGCGGGTGGAAACGATGTCGGCGGACACCACCCCCGATGTCGCCGTGGCGGATGCGGTGCGGATTTCCGGCACAATACCGTTGTTTTTTGAGGGATTGCAATTCGATGGAAAATCATTCGGGGCGGGCGATTATTATGCCGATGGGGGGGTGATGGCGAATTATCCGCTGCATCTGTTCGACACTCCGCCCTTCAAAGAGAATAGCCGCCTCTTTTTCACGGGGATAAACTGGGAAACGCTGGGCTGTCAGTTGTACACCCCTGACAATTGCCCGAAGGCGCGTCGTTCCATTAATAACGTGTTGAACTATATTGAAACGGTGTTCGACGCGATGGCGGAATCGCAGTTGGTGCCCTTCCAAACCGGTCAAGCCGACCGGCAACGCACCATCAACGTGAGCAATTGCTGCGTCCGCGCCACTGAATTCGACATCAAAATGGAAGCGACGGACGAGCGATACACCAAACTGGTGCAGGCAGGGCAGCATGCGGCGCGGGCATTTCTGGAAAATTATAAAGCGCCGATTGACCCGCGTTTGGCGTTGATTCTGCGTCCGGTAACGGTGGTGGAGCGCATCAAAGAGCTGTTTGAGCGCCCGATGAAGTGGTAATTAGTCTTCCAGCGTGAAACCGATTTTCAGCGTGACCTGCCATTGCGTCACGGCATTTTCGTGAATGGCACCGCGCGTTTCCACCACCTCGAACCAGCGCATATTGCGCACCGACTCGCCCGCTTTGGTGACGGCGTTTTGCACGGCTTCTTCAATGCTGGTGGTTGACGTGCCGACGATTTCGATTTTTTTGTAGGTGTTGTTCTTCATTTTCATGCGAATTTCCCTTTTCGATAAAGCTATAATTTGCGCCGAAAATCTGCCAGCCCGCGAATGAGCGCGGCGGCAGTGCCGGTGAGCGTCAGAATTTCTTTGGCGGAAATCGGCTCAATTTCGCCGTCCGCGTCGGTTTCGGTGGGGGATTGCATCAGCGTCCACACCGTGCCCGCGCCGAGAACCGCGCCAATTATCGCGCCGATGACCAGTTTTATTTTTTCGGATTGTGTCAATTGCATTGACGACCTCCATTCGGATTGGCACCCGTCAGATGTGTGAATGACACGTGAAACGTGAGCGATAGTCTGACTCACGTTTCACGCATCAGTATTCACGGGTTACAGATTATTAATCAGTGCGGTCGCAAATTCCGAAGTTTTGACGGTGGTTGCGCCGTCCATTTGACGGGCAAAATCGTAGGTGACGGTTTTTTGCGCCACGGTTTTTTCAAAGGCATCGTTGATGAGTGCGGCGGCTTCATGCCAGCCGAGGTATTGCAGCATCATCACGCCGGAGAAGAGCAAACTGCTGGGATTGACTTTGTCCAAATTCGTGTATTTCGGCGCGGTGCCGTGGGTAGCTTCAAACAGCGCCACAAAATCGGCGATGTTTGCGCCGGGTGCGACGCCCATACCGCCCACTTGCGCCGCCAGCGCGTCGCTGAGGTAATCGCCGTTGAGGTTGGTGGTTGCCAGCACGCTGAATTCTCTGGGGCGCAACAGTGCGTGCTGGAAGATGATGTCGGCGATGCGGTCTTTGATGACAATTTTGCCCGCCGGTTGTTTGCCATCGTATTTGCTCCACAATTCATCTTCGGTGATGGTAACATCGCCGAATTCTTCGGCGGCAACTTCATAGCCCCATTTGCGGAACGCGCCTTCGGTGAATTTCTGGATATTGCCTTTGTGAACCAGCGTCACGTTGGGCAAATCGTATTCAATGGCGTATTGGATGGCTTTACGCACCAGCCGTTTGGTGGCAAATTCGCTGACCGGTTTGATGCCGATACCCGCGCCCTCGAAAAATTTCGCGCCGAATTCCTCCCGCAATACTTGCGCCAGCCGTTCATTTTCCGGCGTGCCGCTTTCATATTCGATGCCCGCGTACACATCTTCCGTATTTTCGCGGAAGATGACCATATTCACGTCTTCCGGATGTTTCACCGGGCTGGGGACGCCTTTGTACCAGCGCACGGGGCGCACGCAGGCGTACAAATCGAGGACTTGGCGCAGGGTGACGTTCAAACTGCGGAAGCCGCCGCCCACCGGGGTGGTCAACGGTCCTTTAATGGCAACGATGAAGTCTCGGATGGCATCGAAAGTTTCTTCGGGCATATAATTCCCGTCGTACACGCTGGCGGCTTTTTCGCCCGCGAAAATTTCCATCCAGACGATTTTCTTTTCGCCATTGTATGCCTTTTCGATGGCGGCATTCAGCACGCGTTGTGCGGCGGCGGTGATGTCCGGACCGATGCCATCCCCTTCAATGAAAGGGATGATGGGGTCGTTGGGGATGACGAGTTTGCCGTCCTGAACGGTGATTTTGGTTCCGTTTTGCGGAACAACGATTTTGTCGTAAGCCATGAATTTGTGTCCTCCTGAATTTTTTAGAATTGTTTGGCTGTACTTTGTTGGCAAGATTAACGTGGCAGGTTTGCCAGATGCTCCCGAATGGATTTGTCGGTGATGGGGGCGATGACCCCGTTTTGGTCGGTGCGGGTGGCGAGCCACAGGTTGAGCCGCGCCGCGTCTTCCGGCGTGGTCAGCGTGCCCGCCTCGAATCGCTGGCGGAAATGATCCACCAGCGGGAAAGTGGTTTTGCTGATGTTGCGAATTTCGGCTTGCATCGGGGTGTCGGTTGCGCCGGGACTCATTCCGCAAACCACAATTTCGGTGTTGGAAACTTCTTGCGCCAAAATGGTGGTGAACCGGTCGAGCGCGGCTTTGCTGGCGCAGTACGCGCTCCAGCCCACAATATCGCTATATGCCGCGCCGGAGGTCACATTGATGATATGCCCATCTCCCCGGTCAAGCATATGGGGCAGTACGGCGCGGGCGCACAAAAACGGTCCGATGAGGTTGGTGTGGATGAGCTGCTGCCATGCGACGGGGTCAACTTCCCACGCTTTGCCAATCGGTTGGATGACGGCGGCATTGTTGACCAGAATGTCGATGTGGCGGAACGCGCGCAGAGTCAAAATGACCAGATGGTCGATATTGGCGAGATTGGTCACATCGGTGGGGATGGCGAGCGCCTGCCCGCCCGCTGCTTTGATTTCGGCGGCAACGGCGTTGATGTCGGCGGCGGTGCGGCTGGCGAGCACCACCGATGCGCCCGCTTGGGCGAACAATTTCGCGGTGGCTTTGCCAATGCCTTTCCCCGCGCCGGTGATGATGGCAACTTTGTCTTTTAAGAGTGTTTCAAGTGCGGACATAGGTCAAATAAATCCCTTCTATGACGTGCATCGCGGCGGACGGTGCGCGCCGCGCATAGGTTTAAATTTTGAGAACAGTTTCATCGTTGCAAAACTGTAACCAATGCCAGATTACGATTCAGCCAAAGCATTGTACTTCAATTTTACAGATTTTAACAAAAGTTCAACCAATAATTTTGACGGTGCGGACAGCGGTTGCCGTTTTCGGCGGGCGATATTATAAGTGCGGCGAATGTCCGCCCCGACCAGCGGCACGGCTTTGAGAAACCCTTGCGCCAATTCGCGCTGCACGGCGATGCCCTGAATCAGCGCGATACCCAATTCCGCTTCCACGCTCCGTTTGATGGCTTCGGTTTCGCCCAGCATGATGACTTTTGAACCGGCGAGATGGTTTTCGCCCAGCAGTGATTCCACCGAGGCGTGCAACGCCGACCCCCGCTCGCGGGTGAGCAGGGTGCGCTTGCGCACATCCGCCAGCGTCACCGATTGCCGCCCCACCCACGGGTCATTGACGGACACGATGACCACCAGCTTGTCGTTCATAAAGGCGGAAATGTCCAGCTTCGGGTGCAGTGCGGGCGACCCCACCAGCGCCAGTTCCACCTGCCCTTCGGCGGTGGCGGCGAGCAAATCGGCGGTGTTGCCCGCCCGCACGCGGATGTCGATATCCGGCTGAATGCGGTGCAACTCGTGCAGGATGTCGGGCAGCAGATAAATCGCCAGCGTGTGCCCCACCCCGACCGCCAGCGTGCGCCGCGCTTTGCCGGCGACCTCGCGGGTGCGCTGTCTCGCTTCGGCGCAGATGGTTAAAATGCGCTCGCCGTATGCCAGCAGCGTTTTCCCGGCGGCAGTCAGTTTCAGATGGCGCGGGTGACGTTCAATCAGGGTGACGCCCAGCGATTTTTCCAGCGTGGCGAGTTGCTGGCTCACTGTGGGTTGGGTCAGATTCAGCCGCGCCGCTGCCCGGGTGAAATTCCCTTCGTGCGCAATAACGACAAACGTTTTCAGTTTCGTGGTATCTAAAGGTTCCATCATAATTGATTTTACCATAGGGATTTCCTATTGCCAAGATAGATAATATCAGTTTGAATTATAGCCCTTTGGATGGTATACTGGGGGCGTTGAGGGATGCATCCCCAAATTGGATACGCAGCAGTCGGAGTGAGACTGAACAGGCTGGATGAATGGAACGATGGTTTAGGCAAACGGCATGGATGGGTGTGGGAATATTAATGGCGATTGTGCCGGTGGCGTGTGGCGCACCGACTGCCGCGCCACCCACTGCCGCGGCGATTGCCGCTTCTCCCATCCCGCGCCAAACGCCTGCCCTGCCGACACCCGTTTCGCGCGGCACGCCACTGCCGCCACCGGCAACGTTCACTCCCGTTGTGCTGCCGACCGCGACAACCGAACCGACCATCACCCAAACCCCGACGCCAACGACTGCGTCGGGAAATGAACCGGCGGCGTTTGTGATGCCCGGACTGGCAACCGCCACCCCCGCGCCGCCCGCCCCGTCAGGCGAACCGGACGCGGTGGAAACGGTGACACAATATGCCGCCGACACGCTGGGCATCGCGGTGACGGTGGTTTCTGCGGGTGAGATTGACCTGCCGCCGCCGGTGCAATCGGCGGTTGCGGCGGGGATGGCAGCGGCGGATGAATCGGTGTCCGTCACGCTGGAAGACGGTCTCGCCGCCGTCAGCAGGGGGGATGGCGACAGCTCGCTGGGGGTGGTGGTTCTGTGGCGGGAAAATCCACTGCCCGCCACTGCCGGTGATACGCTGGCGCTGGTGCGCAAAACTTTCCCCGCGCTGGCGAATATACCACTGCAAGCGGTGCAATCGGACGGCAGTCTCGCCGCGCCGCCGGGAAAAGTTCTGCTCCCGCCGCCGGGGGGCGGCACGCCTCAACCATTGGGGGGCGGAACCGGCGCGACATTCTTCACCGCCGAATCGGAACGTTCAGTGCTGGCTGGGGTCTTCCCCGCCGAAAATGATACAATCGCAGTCTTTGCAATCGTGGGAAATGGGTCGTTCGCGGCGATGATACAGCCGTAGACCCCGAAATTTGAAACACCAAATTCGATACAATTTTAAGGAGACAGGTATGAGCAACAAAGATATGTTTGGCGCACGTGCCAAATTCAACACCGGTAGCGGTGAAGCGTACATTTACCGGCTCGACAAGCTGGAAAAAGATGGTATCGGCAACATTAATCGCCTGCCATTTTCGATTAAAGTTTTGCTGGAAGCCTTGTTGCGGGAATGTGACGGCTATCTGGTTACCAAAGATGATGTGGTCGGATTGGCGAACTGGAACCCCAAAAATCCGGCGCAAAACGAAATTCCGTTCAAACCGGCGCGGATTGTGTTGCAAGACTTCACCGGCGTCCCCGCCGTGGTCGACTGGGCGGCGCTCCGCTCGGCAATGGCGCGTATGGGCGGCGACCCCACCAAAATCAACCCCATCATCCCCGCCGATTTGGTGATTGACCATTCGGTGCAGGTGGACGCATTCGGCACGGATACGGCGCTTTTCTTCAACACCGAACGCGAGTTCGAGCGCAATTTTGAACGCTACCAATTCCTGCGCTGGGGACAGCAGGCGCTCAGTAATTTCCGGGTGGTTCCTCCCGGCAGTGGGATTATCCACCAGGTGAATTTGGAATATCTGGCGCGCGGCGTCTGGACGCGCCCGGAAGATGATTTGGAGGTGGCATACCCCGATTCGCTGGTGGGCACGGATAGCCACACTACCATGATTAACGGGCTGGGCGTGCTCGGCTGGGGCGTGGGCGGCATTGAAGCCGAAGCGGTGGCGCTGGGGCAACCAATTTATATGCTCACCCCGCAGGTTGTCGGGTTCAAATTGATTGGACAACTCCGCGAAGGGGTGACCGCCACCGATTTGGCGCTCACCGTGGTGGAAATGCTGCGGGCAAAAGGGGTGGTTGGAAAATTCGTGGAATTTTACGGTCCCGGCTTGAGCCAAATGACCCTGCCCGACCGCGCGACCATCGCCAATATGGCGCCGGAATATGGCGCGACGATGGGCTTCTTCCCGATGGACGCCGAAACGATGCGCTATCTGCGCCGCACCGGACGCTCGGAAGCGCAGGTGCAGCTCGTGGAACGATACCTGAAAGAGCAAAATTTGTTCCGCACCGACGATATGCCCGACCCGGAATTCACCGATACCATTGAACTGAATTTGGACGACGTGGTTCCCAGCCTCGCCGGTCCGAAACGCCCGCAAGACCGCATTCCGATGCCCGAACTGAAAAAAGCGTTCCGCACGTCGCTCTCTGCGCCGGTGGGCGTGAAAGGTTTCGGCTTGAGCGATGATGAATTGAACAATACCGGCACGTACAAAGGCAGCGACGGCGCGCAGGAATTGAAACACGGGGCGGTGACCATCGCCGCCATCACCAGTTGTACCAATACCAGCAACCCCTCGGTGATGTTGGGCGCGGGCATTCTGGCGAAAAAAGCGGTGGAAAAAGGTCTGACCGTCAAACCGTATGTGAAAACAAGCCTCGCGCCCGGCTCAAAAGTGGTGACCGATTATTTAAATGAAGCGGGATTGACGCCGTACCTGAAGAAACTCGGTTTCTACACCGTGGGCTACGGCTGCACCACCTGCATCGGCAACAGTGGACCACTGCCGCAGGAAGTGGTGGACGCCATCACCGGCGGCAACCTGATTGTGTCGGGGGTGTTGAGCGGCAACCGCAACTTTGAGGGGCGCATCCATCAATACGTCAAAGCGAACTTCCTCGCCAGCCCGCCGCTGGTGGTGGCATACGCCATCGCCGGCACCACCGACATTGACCTCAGCACCGAACCGCTCGGCGTGGGCAGTGACGGTCAGCCCGTTTACCTGAAAGATATTTGGCCCACCCATGAAGAAATCGCTGCCGAATATGATAAAGCTCTCAATCCCGATACCTTCCGCCGGGAATATGACGGCATTGAACTGAAGAATGAACAATGGAACGAAATTCCCGTCTCCGGCGGCGCACAATTTGAATGGAACGCCGATTCAACCTACGTGCAGGAACCGCCCTTCTTCATGGACTTAACCCCTGAAGCGCAACCCATCCGGGGGATTGAAAACGCGCGGGTGTTGGTCAAAGTGGGCGATTCCATTACCACCGACCACATCTCACCGGCGGGGGCGATTGCCGTGGACAGCCCGGCGGGGAAATATCTGCTGGAAAATGGCGTGGACGTGAAAGACTTCAACAGCTACGGCTCGCGGCGGGGGAACGACCAGGTGATGACGCGCGGGACGTTCGCCAATATTCGCCTGCGCAACCAAATGGCACCCGGCACGGAAGGCGGATGGACAACATATCTCCCCACCGGCGAAGTGATGTCCATCTATGATGCCAGCCGGAAATACAAAGCCGACGGCACACCGTTGGTGGTGCTGGCGGGCAAAGAATACGGAACCGGCTCCAGCCGCGACTGGGCGGCAAAAGGGACGTATCTGCTGGGCGTGAAAGCCGTGTTGGCAGAAAGTTACGAGCGCATTCACCGCAGCAATTTGGTGGGGATGGGCGTGTTGCCGCTGCAATTCAAAGACGGCGACAGCGTGAAATCGCTCGGCTTCACCGGCGAGGAATCCTTCACCATCCACATTGACGACAACCTGCAACCGTTGCAGGATGTCCGCGTGACCGTTACCGGCGCCGATGGCGTCAGCCGCGACATCACCGTGATGTGCCGGGTGGATACACCCGTCGAAGTGGACTACTATCGCAACGGTGGCATTCTGCAAACCGTCCTGCGAAAATTTATGACGGAATAACGCGGTACAGGGGTTGAAGCAATTTCCGGGTGCAAACTCGGAGATTGCTTCGACCCTGTGGGTCTTGCCATAACACCCCCTGAAATCCGATTGAACAATTAAACAGACGGAGAGCGCAGCGATGAAGAAATATTGGCTCATTGGCGTATTCTTGCTGGCATTGCCCCTCGTCGGGTGCGGAAATGACGGCTCGCTCACCGTGACCGACGCTTGGTCGCGCAGTTTGCCCGCGAGCGCGGACACGGGCGCGGTATATTTCACCATCACCAACCATAGCGGGCAGGATGATATCCTCACGGGGGTGAGCGTCCCCGTCGCCAAAATGGCGGAACTCCATCACTCCACTATGGCGGGGGATGTGATGAAAATGGAACCGCTCCCCGGCGGCGTGCTCAACATCCCCGACGGCGAAACCGTGATTTTCGAGCCGGGCGGATTGCACGTGATGCTGATGGAACTGACCGCCCCGCTCACCGCGGGCGAGTCCTTTTCAGCGACCCTGCATTTTCAGGATGCCGGAGACATTGCCGTGACGGTGTCCGTGAAGGAGTAAACCATGTATCGGCGATTGATTGTATGGGGGCTGCTGTTGGCACTGCTCGCCGCGTGCGGCACGTATGAATATAAAGGCTCGGAATACCCCGGCAATCCCGCGCCCGATTTTACGCTTCAGAGCGCGACGGGGGAAACGGTGCGCCTCAGCGAGCAGTCGGGAAACGTCGTCCTGCTCTTTTTCGGGTACACCCATTGCCCCGATGTCTGCCCGACGACGTTGGGCGAGGCGCGGCAGGTGCTCAATGAATTGGGCGACGAGGCGGCGCGGGTGAAGTTCTTTTTTGTGACGGTTGACCCGGAACGGGATTCCCCCGCCGATTTGGCGAGCTATACCGCCCATTTTCATCCCAATATCACTGCCTTAACGGGTGACACTGCCGCGCTGGAAGCGGTGTATGGCGCGTATGGCATCTTCACCGAAAAAGAGCCGCAACCCAATTCCGCTGCCGACTATTCGGTGACCCACACCGCCCGCGTATTTCTGATTGACCCGCAAGGACGATTGCGGCTCAGTTATGCGTTTGGCACTCCGGCGGAAGATATTTTGTCGGATGTGCGATACATTTTGAAGAAAAAATGACGCGCCGCGCGTCATTCGCCGAACATTCACCGGAGGGGATGTTTTGGACATTTTGCGTCTGCCGTTGATTGGGAATTTTTTGCGCTGGCGGTGGGGGCGGCTGGTGTTGCAGGGTTTGCTGTTGTTCATCGCCGCTTTAATTTTGTACGATGGTTTCACCGGACCACAGCGCCCTTCTGAAAATTTAGCCACCATCCTGTCGTGGATTCATTATCGGGGATTGGTAGTGCTGGCGCTTCTGCTGGCGGGCAACCTTTTTTGCATGGTGTGCCCGTTCCATTTGCCGCGCACCCTCGCCGCCCGTTGGAGCATGCGCGGCTGGCGCTGGCATCGCGCATTGCGCAACAAATGGCTCGCCATCGGCGCATTGTTCCTCATCTTCTGGCTGTATGAATGGCTCGATTTATGGGCGAGTCCGTGGCTCACGGCGTGGGTGGCAGTGGCGTATTTTGTGGGCGCGTTTGTGCTGGAAGCCCTGTTTGCCGAATCCCCGTTTTGCAAATATATCTGCCCGCTCGGCTCGTTCAATATGGTGAACGCAACCATTTCCCCGCTGCAAATCACCGCCCGTCGCCCCGAAGTTTGCCGGACGTGTGTCGGGCACGAGTGCGTCAACGGCTCGGCGGCTGTGGCGGGGTGTCCCACCGAATTGTATGTCCCGCAAATTAAAAGCAACATGGATTGCCTGTTTTGTCTCGATTGCGCCCGCGCGTGCCCGCATGACAATGTGGCGCTGACCACCCGCTCGCCGTTGAAAGAAGCGGGAGATGCAAAAAGCTGGCTGCCCCGCGTTGATGTCGCGTTATTGGCGCTGATGCTCGTCTTCGCGTCGCTGGGGAACGCCTTTGGGATGGTGCCGCCGGTGTACGCGCTGGAACAACGGCTGGCGACGCTGTTGCACACCCAAAACGAAGCGGTGCTGCTGCTGGTGATTTTCGGCGTGCTAAACCTACTTTTCCCCGTGCTGGAGGGCTATGGCGCGGCGTGGCTCAGCGTCAAACTCACCACCGAGCCGTTTTCGCCCACCCGCATCCTGACCCGTTTCGCGCCCGCCGCCATCCCCCTCGGATTTTCGGTGTGGATGGCGCATTATGGTTTCCATTTTGCCACCGGCGCGCTCACCGTCATCCCCGCTTTCCAGAACTTCCTGCTTGAGCGGGGCATCACCCTGTTGGGGGATATGCCCAATTGGCGGTTGGCAATGCTGCTGCCCGTCTCGAAACTGTTGCCCATTCAAATTGCTTTGGTGGTGCTGGGATTGGGGAGCAGCCTGTGGGGGCTGGATGCGCGGGCGCGGCAACTTTTCGCGCGGCAGTCGGAAAGCGGGCGGGCAATGATGCCGTGGGCGGTACTGTTTTTGCTGATAGCCGTTGCCGCAATGGTGACCTTCTCGCTCCCGATGGAGAGGCGGGGAACCATGATGATGTCCGGGAATTGAAAATGTGGTGGTTGTCATTGCGAGCCGAAGCAACCCCCGCTATTGAGGTACGGAGATTGCTTCGGACTACGCCCTCGCAATGACACGCCCTAACTTCTGCACCGCTCCCGAAAATATTTTTCGGCAACAAAAAAGCGCCCGAAATGGCGCTTTTTGTGTGTTTGCGTGTACCGAAAATTACGCGCTGTTTGCTTTGGCGCGGTTCAAATAAAGTTGCAACCGAGACTTACGGCGAGCGGCATTGTTCGCGTGGATGATGCCCTTTTGAGCGGCTTTGTCCAACGATTTTTCTGCCAAGCGGATAACTTCTTCCGCGGAATCAAACTCACCGGCAGCAATCAGGGCGCGCGCTTTTTTAATGTACGTGCGGGCGGTGGTTTTGTAATAGTGATTGTGTTGCCGTCGTTTGATATTTTGCCGTGCCCGTTTTTTCGCCGATTTGATGTTAGCCAATTTGAAATCCTCCTGCTATTTCTTAAACTACTTTCCTGCCTAAACGTCCTTTACCAGAACGCACTGTTCCGTTTCAACCTTGCTAGTTTAGCGCAAAAGCCTTCTTTTGTCCAATCGCCGCTGACACTTTAAGCTCATCGCACTGCGCACCGCAATTATAAAAAAAACCGTTTTTAATGTAAAATCTGTGACAGAGAAAACCAACGCGCATCACTCAAGGGAATGATATGGCTGTACGGATTTTATTAGTTGAAGATGATAACACGCTCATCGAAACCCTTTCATATAATTTGCGGAACGAAGGGTACAAACTGGTGACTGCCACCGACGGCAAAACCGGCTTGGAATTGGGGCGTGACAAAAAACTGGATTTGATAATTCTGGATGTGATGCTCCCCGAACTTGACGGGCTTTCAGTGTGCCGGATTTTGCGCCGCGAAGGGGTGGAAACGCCCGTCATTTTGCTCACCGCGCGTTCCGGCGAAATGGACAAAATCATCGGGTTGGATTCCGGCGCGGACGACTACATCACCAAGCCCTTCAGTTTGGGCGAATTGCTGGCGCGCATTCGCGTTGTTTTGCGCCGAAAACCCTCGGCGGGGATTGCCAGCAAAATGACCGCCGGTGGACTGACGATTGATTTTGTGTCGCGGCAGGTGCAACGGGGCGATGAAACCCTCTCGCTCAGCCACAAAGAGTTCGATTTGCTGGCGGAACTTGTCCGCAATCAGGGGGCGGTACTGTCCAGAGATTTGCTGTTGACCAAAGTTTGGGGCTACGATTATACCGGCGGAACCCGCACCGTGGATGTCCATATCCGCTGGTTGCGGGAAAAAATCGAAACCGACCCCTCCCATCCCGAACACATTTTAACCGTGCGCGGTATCGGCTACCGCTTTGAGGCAGCATGACCCCCTGGATCCTTTTTGCCGCCGCGCTGATGCTCGCGGGCGCGCTCGGTTGGCGATATGCCGCCGAAAAACGCGCCCGCCGGCGGGCGGACGACGCTTATCGGCGAGCGACGCAGACCCAACAGACATTGACCCGCCGTTTCGGCGCGCTCGCCGCGCAGCATCAAACCCTTTTGGCGGCGGAAACGCACGGGGTGGTTTTCACCGATGCGCAATTGCGAGTGCTGACGACCAATCCCGTTGCCGAAGCGGTTTTCGGCGCGCCGGAAGCCGGGGCGACCCTGTTGCAGTGGACGCATGACTATCAATTGGTGGATGTGGCGGAACAGACGCTCGCCGGTTCATTGAGCATGACCCACCAGCTAAATTTGAACGACCGCGTTTTTCGGGTGAAGATGACCACCGTTGAAAACGCCGAGCCGCCCCAGTTGCTCCTCCTCTTCCGAGACGTGAGCGAATTGCAACGCCTCGGGCGGGCGCGCCGCGATTTGGTGGCAAATATTTCCCACGATTTACGCACCCCGATTTCGGGTATCCAATTAATCGCCGAAACGTTGCTGAACGGGGCATTATCGGACAAAAAGATGGCGGCGGTGCTGACCGAGAAAATTTTGGACGAAACCGATGCCCTGATGCAGATTAATCAGGAATTGATGGATTTGAGCCTCATCGAAAGCGGACGCATGCCGCTGAAACTGGTCGGGTGCAATTTGACCAAACAGGTCAAAAAAGTTGTGAAGCGATTGCACGAACAAGCCGCGCGGAAAAATATTGCTTTGGAAATCGCCCTGCCCCCCAAAGTACGAATTTTGGCGGACAAAGCGATGTTGGCGCGGGTGCTGACCAACCTCATCCACAACGCCATAAAATTCACCGACACCGGCAGCGTGACCATCCGGCTGGGGGATACCGACGACCCCGCGATGGTCTGTGTGGCAGTTGCCGCTACCGGCATCGGGATGTCGCCGGAGGCGCAGACGCGCGTTTTTGAGCGTTTTTTCAAAGTGGATGATGCCCGCTCGCGCGGGGAATTTGTCTCCGAAAGACATTCCGGCACGGGGTTGGGGCTGGCGATTGCCCGGCACATTGTGGAGGCGCACGGCGGGAAAATCTGGGCGGAAAGCGAGCCGGGGCACGGGACGACCTTCTTTTTCACCCTGCCGCCGGATGAACTTTTAGCAGAAGGACAATGGGATAACGATGATTTTAACGATTGATGTGGGCAATACCAACACGCTCATCGGGTTGTATGATGGAAAAATGTTGCGGCATCATTGGCGCATCAAAACCGACCGCAACCGCATGCCCGACGAATACGGGATGATGGTGCTGGGTTTTTTCCGGCACGTCAACCTTTCCCCCGCCGATATTGACGGCATTTGCATGGCGAGTGTGGTTCCGCCGCTGGCAAAAATCTACACCCGCATGTGCGAACGGTATTTTGAGAAAACGCCGCTGCTGGTCACGCACGATATTCACACCGGCATTTCGTTGCGGGTGGATAACCCGGCGGGGGTGGGCGCCGACCGCATCATTGATGCGCTGGCGGTGCATCATCTGTACGGCGGTCCCGCGTGCATCGTGGATTTCGGCACGGCAACCACCTTCGATGCCATTGCCGCGAATGGCGATTATTTGGGCGGCGCCATCACCCCCGGCATTAACATCGCCGCCGATGCGCTCTTTCAGCGCACGGCGAAACTGCCCCGCGTGGAATTACTCGCCCCGCCGAGCGTCATCGGCAAAAACACCATTCACGCCATCCAGAGCGGATTGCTGTTCGGGTATGTCGGTATGGTGGAAGGGATGGTGGCGCGTTTCCGGCAGGAATTGGGCGCGGAAATGAAGGTGATTGCCACGGGCGGGCTGGCGCGCGCCATCGCCGCCGAGACCGACGTGATTCAATATATCAACCCCTGGCTGACGCTGGAAGGGTTGCGGCGGGTTTGGGAAATCAACCCCCACCCCAAAAGGGTATCCAATCATGACGAATTTGAAGAATAAACGGATTGTGCTGGGCGTCACCGGCGGAATTGCCGCCTACAAAACCGCCACCATCGCCAGCCGATTGGTGCAGGCGGGGGCGGCGGTGGATGTGGTGATGACCGAAAGCGCCACAAAATTCATCACCCCGCTCACGTTTCAGGCGCTCACCCACCGGCGGGTTTACACCGATTTGTTCGACATCCCGCCGGATGATAACATTCCGCACATAGATTTATCGCACAATATTGATTTGCTGCTGATTGCGCCCGCCACCGCCAACACCATCGCCAAAATGGCGCACGGTCAAGCCGATAATTTGCTCACGTCCATCGCGCTGGCGACATCCAAACCGGTGCTCATCGCCCCGGCAATGGAAACCGATATGTGGGAACATCCCGCCACAAAACAGAATGTGCAAAGTTTGACGGATTGGGGGGTGATGATGGTGGAACCTGCCGCCGGGCGGCTCGCTTCGGGGAGAATCGGTTACGGCAGAATGGCGGAACCGGATGAAATTGTGGATGTGGCGCGCTGGGTGCTGGCGCGGCACGGCGATATGCGCGGGCTGCGAGTGGTGGTGACGGCGGGCGGCACGCGCGAGCCGCTCGACCCGGTGCGCTATCTCACCAACCGTTCCAGCGGGCGGATGGGGCACGCGCTGGCGGAAGTTGCCCGCGACCGGGGGGCGACGGTCACGCTGATTTCCGCCGCGAAACTGCCCGTGCCGCACGGGGTATCGCCGGTGGCGGTGGACACAGCCGCGCAGATGACCGACGCGGTGCTGGCGGCAATCCCCGCCGCGGATGCGCTGGTGATGGCGGCGGCGGTGGCAGATTATCGCCCGGCAACTGTTGCCGCGCGGAAAATCAAAAAAACCGATGGCGACCTGCAATTGCCGCTCGCGCGCACCGACGATATTTTGCGGCGGGTGGCGGCATTCCGCGCCGAGACCGGTTTCCCCAAAGTGGTGGTCGGTTTTGCCGCCGAAACCGATGATTTGCTGGAAAACGCGCGCGCCAAACTCACCCGCAAACGGCTCGATTGGATTGTTGCCAACGATGTGACCCGCGCGGATGCGGGGTTCGCGGTGGAGACCAACCGGGTGACCCTGCTGGGCGCGGACGGGACGGTGGAATCGCTGCCGTTGATGGCGAAAACCGATGTCGCCGCCGAAATTTGGAATCGGGTGACGGCGGCTTGCGGCGACACCCGAAAATAGCTTTTCCGGCAAGAGTGGGGCATAATAGGGGGCGAGTAGTTGCCGGAAAATCCGGAGGAAATGAGCAATGGATACAGTTGCCACCGCAGTTTCTGATTTGAACCACGCTGCCGAAATGGTGCGGCAAGCCGTGTCGCAACGTTCCGATACGGCGTTGACCCAAACGCTGGATGATGCCGACATTTCCGCGCATGATGCACTGGCGCAGTTGATTGGCTGGCAGGAATATGTGCTCACCATTCTGCCGATGGTACTCAACCAGATTGATAACCCGTTGCCCGCAGTGGACGCGGATGCCCGCAATCGGCGGGCGGTGGCGACGCGGAAGCATGTCGGTGGCGCGGCATTGCTGACCGAGTTTGTGGACAATCACCGCCAAATTGCGGAAATTGTGGGCAGCACAACGGCGGAATCGCTGCTGATGCGCCGTACCCGCAACGAGCGGATTTTCACCGTCAAAAGTTATGTGGTTGATCAACTGGTTGGGAAAATGCTGGAATTTGCGGAACAACTGACGGCACTTCCGTGATGTGGATAATTTCAATACGAGTATCTATACAGCCATCAGTGTGACAAATGTCATTGCGAGCGAAGCGAAGTTGAAAATGCCCGAAGGGTGCAATCGCCGGGTTGAATAGTGGGGATTGCTTCAGCCCTACGGGCTTCGCAATGACACCCCTGTATAAATACCAATACGAAGGAGTAACTTCATCTATGGATGACAAACAACGCCAACGATTGGATACACACGCCATCGAAGCCCATCTCACGCTGGCGGAACTTTCCGGAGAAGGGGAGGTGGAGCGCAATGACGATTATGTGCTGGGCTATACCGGCACCGATTTGCCCACCTTCAATTTTTTCATCCCCCTGCGTCTGACCGGATTGACCGACGAATCGCTGGCGGATGCGGCGGCATTTTTCAACACCCGGCACACCATGTATGCCGTCAGTTTGGAAGAGCACCGCGTCCCCGACGGCACGGAATATCTTTCCACCCGCCGTTACCAGCCCCTGCCCCCGCAGCCGGTGGTGGCATCGGAAAATTTGCCGGTGAATGTCGCCCCGCGCACCGATTTCGACATCATCAGAGTGTCCACCGTCCCCGATTTGACGGCATTTTATTCCGTTTTGCGCGCCGTGTATGATTACACGCCGGAAGAAGTGATGCTGCTGTATCCGTCCACCCACCTGCACAATGACCGCTTGCGGCATTACATCGGGTTTGCGGATGATGGCGTGCCGGTGGCGTGCGGCACACTGGTGTGCGCCGATGGCGTTGCCAGCGTGTGGCATTTGGCGACGCTCGATAATTTTCGGCGGCGTGGGTTGGCGACCACGTTGTTGAATTATATTCTACATGACGCGCGTCAGGGTGGGTGTGATTTGGGATTGATTTACGCCACCCCGATGGGATTCTCCCTTTTCAACCGGCTCGGATTTTCACTGTACGCCATGCGGCAATGGTTTTTGCCGCAGGAAATCGGTTGAAATTCAGATGTCATTGCGAGGCGCACAGCGCCGACCTGTGCCCCAACGGGGTAAGCACGCCCCGTGTGCAACGATGGCGATTGCACCCTTCGGGCATTTTCAACTTCGCTGCGCTCGCAATGACAATTGTTGAAATTCAATGATGTCGCGCATCAAAAAAGCCCGCACCGAAACCGGCGTGGGCTTTCTGATTCTATTCGTCGTCGGCGACATCTTTGCTCTGATTCAGCGTGTACGTCCCCCCCGATTCGGTGGTATCTCCCTTCAGCCAATAACTGCCGATGACGCCGAGCTTGAGCAGCCCCAGCACCACCCCGCCTCCCACAATGAGCGCCAGGGGGATGACGCACAGTAGCACCAGCAGCGAAAGTTCCATCACGCCCACATCAGCCTCCCAGCAAATCGCCGAGGTTTACATTGAAGCCCCCGGAGCCGCCGGAACCGCCCCCGGCTTTGGGCATATATTGCAGAATCTTGTTCGCCAGTTTGGTCATCGGCATAGTTTGCAGCCAGACCCGCCCCGGACCTTCGAGCCGCGCCAGGAACAACCCTTCGCCGCCCAGAATGATGTTGCGGAACCCCTTGACCATCGTCACGTCAAATTTCACCGACGGTTCAAACATTGCCACATAGCCGGTATCCACCTTCAACACCTGCCCCGCTTCCAGATGGTATTCCACCACTTCCCCATCCAATTCGGCGAAGACCAGCCCGGGACCGGTGGCGCGTTGCATGATGAACCCTTCTCCGCCGAAGAATCCCGTTCCCAGTTTTTTGCGGAAATGGATGTCCAAATCGACGGTCTTTTCGGCGACCATGAATGCGTCTTTCTGCATAATCAGGCTTTGACCCGCCGCCAAATCGAAGGGGATGATTTTGCCCGGAAATTCGTTGGCGAATGCTACAATCCCCGTCCCTTTGTTGACGAAAAAGTCGGTGATGAATAACGATTCGCCGGAGAACGCCCGCTTGAGCATTTTCCCCAGCCCGCCGCCGCTGTGGGTTTTCATTTCCACATTGGCGCTCATCCAGCTCATCCCGCCCGATTCAGAATAGACGACCTCGCCGGGTTCGAGTTGAATGGTGACCACTTGCAGGGTTGTGCCGTCAATGCGGTAGCTGATGCGCCCCGCTTCACCTTGAAACTCCGTTTGAACGTGTTCCACCGTGGTGTCGAGTTTGGGGGGCAGTGCGCCGCCCTGACCGGTTAATGAATCGCTCATAATATCCTCCTTGTAAGGGTTGTAAATGTGATACCATTAATCTTTACGAGTTGAGATACGAAAACGTTGCATCATTTTGAAAGGCGCGAGAAAAATGCCGCCAATGCGTTTTATCCCGCGAAATATCATCTGCCAAAAGCTTTGCGTCCAGCGTTTTTGCGTCTGTGCGGCTTTCACGCCGGTGGTGGCGATGGCTTCGGTGGTGCGCCGCACCTGCTCGCCGACCGCCGCGCCCGCGTCTCCCACCATTGTCCCGGCGGCATGCGTCTGCGCCTCCAACCAGCGAGCGATGTTTCGTTCATCCACCCCGCTGATGGCGCGCAGGCTGTCCTGCCAGCTTTGCAGACCCGCTTCCCCCAGCCGGAAATAGGCATCCGCCCGTTGCCCGATGATGTAGGTGGCAAGGGCATTCGTTCCCGCCGAGGCGATGATGCCGACCACGGGCAACGCTTTCAGCACCGCTTTTTCCGCAAAAACTTCGCCGATTTTCATGCCGGCGCGCTGTCCCGCTTTTTGCGCCAGCGAGCGCGCGCCTGCGCTCAACCCGGTGATGAGCAGCACCAGCCGCCGCTTCTCGTCTTCCGAAAGGGGATATTCGTGGACATGGGCAATTTCCAGCACCAGTTCTGCCTGCAATTTGAAGGTTGCGCTGATGTCCGCCGCCGTGCCGACAATCAGCGCGGTGGCAGTGCCGATGCCTGGAACCAGTCCCGCGCCGGAGGTCGCCGCGCCAATGGTGGCAGTGCGCTGCGTTTTCTGCTTGATGAGCCGCCGCACCAGCTCGTCGTCGGATGCCTGCGGGTGTGCCGATTTCAGCGCGTGCACCCGTTCCGCCGCCGCCTGCAAATCCACATCGTTGATGGAACCCATCAGCCGGTTGAACAGCGCCGTTGCCCGCCGACTCGCGTCGCTTTCGGGGGGGGTATCTGCTTGAGATAACTCTTGATTGATGACAGAGACAATCCGTTCTGCCTGAGATTTGAGGGAATCGGGCATATTTAACTCAATAATTGCGCGTATTTCGGGACATTATACCCGCAAATGAGCATCTGTTCAATTTTACCTGCGGAATTGGGTGAAAATCTTTACGTGGGTTTTATGGAAATCAGTGTGCCTTTCGGCGTATAATGTATGGAGTGAGAAAATATGCACTTGTGGGCAGAATATGACTTCGCAATATCGCTACTTGATGTTTCAATTGGATAACCGCACCTACGCCTTGCCGCTCGAATCCGTGCAGCGGGTGTTGCGGGTGGTGGACATCGTTCCCGTGCCCGATTCCCCGCCGGTGATGGAGGGAGTCATCAATTTGCATGGCGATATTGTGCCGGTGTTCAACCTGCGGCGATGGTTCAAATTGCCCGAAACGCCGATTCGGTTGAATGACCGGCTCATTTTGGTGCAAACCGGCGAAACAATGGCGGCATTTTTGGTCGATACCGTGCTGGATATTCTGGAGCCGCCGTTGATTGAGGTGATGCGGGCGCAGAAAGTTCAAATTCAATCGAAAATTCTTCAGGGCGTGCTGGAGCATCATGGCGAAGCTGTGTATTTGTGCAATCTGGAGGCAATCCCCTCATTGGATGTGCCGGAAGTGCCGCCGGATGATTTGGCGGTGTTGATGGGTGACGGAAGGGACAACATCTGATGGTGGAAAACGTTCCTGATACGGTTTGGACGCAATTGAGCCGGCGCATCGAAGAAGTGCTGGGCATTGTCTTCCCGCCGAACCGCCGCAACGATTTAATCGCGCGGCTCACCCCGGCGGCAAAAGAGTTCGGTTTTGATGATGTGGGCGCTTGCGCGGCGTGGCTGCTTTCGACCCCCCTGTCCCGCGCGCAAATTGCAGTGCTGGCGAAACATCTCACCGTTGGGGAGACATATTTCTTTCGGGACGCGAAAAGTTTTGACGCCCTCCGCACCAAAATTTTTCCCGACATCTTCACCGACCCGCATCGTGAACAGCGCGAAGTGCGGGTATGGTGCGCCGCTGCCTCAACCGGCGAAGAGCCGTATTCCGTGGCAATTTTGTTGCGGCAAATCATGCCGCCGGAATGGCGCGCCCGTATTTTCGCCACCGACATCAACGAATCGGCGATTGAACGCGCCAAAACGGGCATCTATCGGGAGTGGTCATTTCGGCAACTCCCCGCCGGGTATCGGGAGAAATATTTTTCACCGGTCTCTGACGACCGTCATCAAATTGCGCCCGAAATTCGGCGGATGGTCACGTTTTTCCCGTTCAATCTCGTGGCAGATGTCTTCCCTTCTTTTCTGAAAGGGCTGGTTGAGATTGATGTGATACTCTGCCGGAATGTCCTCATCTACTTTTCAGCCCAAACGAATGCGGAAATCATCGGGAAGATGGAAATGACCCTCGCGCCCGGCGGCTATCTGCTGGTCAGCCCCGCCGAAGCGCCACACGTGGCGTTGCCCTCGCTGCTCAGATTGAACATCGGCTCGGTGGTGTGTTTCCGGAGAGCGCATCCCGCATCACCGCAGAAACCGGCATCCGCCCCGTTGAAAACCGCACCGAAGGGTTCCGCCGGAAAAATATCGTCCGAAAAATCGGCGCGCCTGAAATTGCGCGGCGCATCTCCCCCGCAGCCGAGGGTGATGCGCCGGGCGCTCGCCGCGTACCGGCGCGGGAACTATGCCGCCGTTACCGCATTGCTGGAAAATTTCCTCTCTGCCGATGATGGCGCGTTGACTGCCCACCCGGATGCCCTGCAACTGCTGGTGTACGCGCACGCCAACCAAAAAGACCTCGCCGCCGCCGAAGCGTGGTGTCAGCGCGCCATTGAACGCGACAAAGTGAATCCGCTGTATCATTATTTGCTGGCAATGGTTCTGCTGGCGAAAAAAGACGAAGCGGCGGCGCGCGACGCGCTGAAACGCGCCGTATTTTTAGACCAAAATTTTGTAATGGCGCATTTTTCGTTGGGAAATTTGTATCACCGTTGGGGAGATGTTGAGGCGGCGCGGCGGCAGTATCGAATTTTGCAGAAACTTTTGCAAAACGTCCCTCCCAACGCCCCGCTGCCGGGGTCGGATGAATTGACCGCCGACACATTGCGGCAAATGACCGAAAATTTACTGTCACAGTAGCGAGAAACCTATGCCTGACGCAGAAACACAAGCAGAAAAAATTGCCCGGCAAACCGTCAAAGACATTTTGCGCGCCCGTGCGAAAACACTTGCCCGGCGGGTGGTCACGGAAGACAATTCGCATCATTCTGTGGACGCCCTTTATTTCACGCTGGCGGGCGAAACCTATGCGCTGCCGGTGGAATTTTTGGATGATGTCTTCATCCTGCGGGACATCACCCCCGTGCCGTGCACCCCGCCGTTTGTGATGGGCATCGTCGCCATTCGCGGGCAAATTTTTTCCATCATCAATTTAAAAACACTATTTGAAATGCCCTCGCATGCCGATGCGCCTCTGCGGACGGTGCTGCTCATTTCTCACAATGCCATGACGTTTGGGATGGCGGTTGACGGCATTTTGGGCGTCCAATCGCTTGCCATTGACACGCTGCAACCGCCCCCGTCCACGCTATTGGGGTTTAAAGCGGATTATGTGCAGGGCGTCACCGCCGATACGGTCATTGTTTTGGATGGATACAGAATGTTGACCGACTCGCGGTTGGTCGTTCAGGAAACGGTATAGAAAAATCTGGTTTCAGCAAAACCGGGAGGACGTATATGAATCATCTATTCGCAAATTTCAAGCTCGGTACCAAAATGATGGCAAGTTTCGCGCTGATACTGCTGTTGATGGTGGTGGTCGGGATTGTTGCGCTGGAGCGTTTGAACAGCATCAACAACACGGTCACGTTGATGACGGAACACCTATCGGTGGAACAGCGCGACGCGGCGGACATTCTGCAAAAAACCGAACAGATGCGGTTCCATGCGCTCCATTTCATCACGGATGGGAACATGGATGACTTCCAACTGTATCAGAATGAATATACCGCCTTGCAACAGATGCTGACGGAGATGGAGCAGGAAGATGTTGACAACTCCACCAATGTGGCGGCGTTGGAACAATTGCTCACCAACGCGGAGACGTACAATAAAAATCTGGAACGTATCCGCGTATTAATGGTGACCCGGCAGGAAAATCTCGCCGTTACATTGGAGTCTCAAGCGACGCTGGTTGACGAAAATTTGACTCAACTGCGCGACAATATTTCGCAATTGAATGATGTCGCCCTGCTCAATTCGGTCGGGAACGTGTTTTTGCACTGGCAGGAAGTGGTGCGGTTCACCGCGCTATTGATGGGGGAAAGTAAGGGCACGGATATTGACACGGTGAAAACCCATTACGACATGGCAATTGAGCAACTCGCCAAACTTTCCACCGCATTGATGGCAAATGACGCGGATGTTGCCACCCTGCAAAAAATAGAAGCGGCAATCAACGCTTATTGGGTCGGGGTGCAGAATTTGGACGGCAATATTGCGGAAAAACAGTCGCTGATTTCGGCGCAGATTGGCGTCGGAGATTCAATGGTTGCGGCTGCGGGCGCCATTGCCGATGAAAAACAAGCTGCCTTTTCCGCTGCCCAAATGAAGGCGCAACGGATTGTATCTCAGACGCAACGCATCTTGATTCCGCTCATCATCATCACCATCATTGTGGGGGCGGTGATTGGCTGGGCGATGACGCGCGTCATCACTAGTTCGCTGGGGTATATGGTCAAAGCCGCCAAAATGGCGAAAAAGGGGGATTTGTCCGCTTCGGTGCATAAACTGGTGCCGCGCAAAGATGAAATCGGAGAGTTTGCTCGCGCCTTTGAGGCGATGATTGAAAGCCAGCGGATGATTGCCGCTGCTGCGAACAAAATTGCCGGCGGTGACTTGAGCGTGGATGTGCCGGTGCGCTCCGAGCGCGATACGCTGGGCGTGGCGTTGAAAGCGATGCTGAACAACCTGCGCGAGCAAACTTCGGAGTTGATTAACGGGGTTGCCATCCTGTCGTCTTCATCCAGCCAGCTCATTTCCACTTCCGCGGAATTGGCAGCGAATGCCAGCCAGACGGCATCCGCCATTACCGAGACCACCGCCACCATTGCCGAGGTGCGCCAAACCGCCGAAGTTACCACCGAAAAGGCGCAACTGGTGGCGGAGAAAGTGCAGGAAAACGCGGAACTTTCGCAGAGCGGTTTGCAATCGGTGGAAGAGGCGGTGACGGAAATGGAACGCATTGACCACCATATCGGTTCCATTGCCGAGAGCATCATCCATTTGAGCGAACAGAGCCAGACCATCGGCAATATCATCACCGCCGTGGACGATTTGGCGGAACAATCGAATTTGCTGGCGGTGAATGCCGCCATCGAAGCCGCCAAAGCCGGGGAGCATGGCAAAGGTTTCGCCGTGGTGGCGCAGGAAATCAAAAATCTGGCGGAACAATCCAAACAATTCACGGTGCAGGTGCAGGGTATTCTGAACGATATTCAGAAAGCCACTGCCAAAGCTGTGATGACCACCGAAGAGGGGTCGAAAGCGGTGGAAAAGGGGAAGAAACAATCGGACGATGCCGGCGTTGCCATTCGCGGGTTGACGGAACACGTCACTGAAGCGGCGCAGGCGGCAATGCACATCTCCGCGTCCAGCAAAGAGCAGTTGATGGGCGTGGAACAGGTGGCAATAGCCATGGAGAACATCAAACAAGCCAGCGAACAGAATGTGGAAGGGGCGCGTCAGCTTGAGGGTGCGGCGCAAAATTTAGAGCGATTGGCGCAACAAATTCAGCAAATCTTCACG
>JAJRSQ010000236.1 GCA_024278725.1 Chloroflexota bacterium | reverse complement strand
GTGGGCGAAAGAATGCCCAGCCGTTCCCGGCGGATATACAGCGCGCCCGTGCCCTCGATGCCGCACAGCCATTTTTGTCCCGGCATGGCGTAAAAATCAACCCCGGATTGCGGCAAATTCAAGGGAATTGCCCCCACCGATTGCGCCGCGTCCACCAGCGTCAGCACGTGATGCCGCCGCGCCATCGCCGCAATCTCCGCCAGCGGGAGGCGCTGCCCGGTGTTCCACGCCACGTGCGAAAAAACCAGCAAGCGCGTGCGGGGGGTGATGGCGGCTTCCAGACGGCGCACAATCTCCGCATCCGTGGCGGCGTCCATCAAATCTACGGTGGAAACCGTGATGCCGCGCCGTTGTTTGAGCATATACAGCGGCAGCAACCCGCCCTCGTGTTCCAATGTGGTGGTCACAACTTCATCGCCGCGCCGGAAATTCAATCCGTGCGAAACGATGTTCATCCCCTCGGTGGTGTGGTGGGTCAGCGCGATTTCCGCCGGAGACGCGCCGGTCAAATCGGCGAACGCCTGCCGCAGGGCTGTTTTCGCCTCGGTCAGGCGCATGAAACCGGCGATGCCGGCGCGCCCTTCCGCCAGTTCGCGGGCGTTTTCGGCGGTGAGGGTGTCCACGGTGTTTTTTGCCAGAGGTCCCGATGTGCCGGTGTTGAGGTACGCCGTTTTTTCGGTGACGGGCATTGCGGCGCGGACGCGGGCGATTTTTTCAGCGGTCATACGGTATCCTCCGGTTTTTCATAAAAACAGAGCAGGGTGCTGCCGTATTTTCGTTCATCGTACAGTACCAGATTTTCCAGCGGGATGTCTTCAAATTCTTTGGGGTGAATCTGCACAATGGCGATGCCATCGGCGGTGAGCAATTCCGGGCGGGTGTCCACCATTTTGAGCGCTTTTATCCACATTTGGCGGTATTGCGGCGGGGCGATGTAAATGATGTCGAAGGGGTGAGGATGGTCTTTCAGCAGCACTTTGAAGGCGTCCCCTTTGATGACGGTCGCCCCCGCTGCCAGGCGGGTGTTGCGCAAATTCTCCCCGATGATGCGGGTGGCGGCGGACGCTTTTTCCACAAAAGTGACGTGCGCCGCCCCGCGACTCAACGCTTCGATGCCCACCGCACCCGTCCCGCCGAACAAATCCAGGATTCGCGCGCCAACAATCCAATCGCCCAGAATGCTGAACAATGCTTCTTTGGTGCGGTCGGTGATGGGGCGGGTGGTATCGCCGGGGACTTCTTTCAGTTTTTTGCCTTTTGCAGAGCCGGTAATGACGCGCATAGTTGGTTATCGGTTGTCAGTTATTGGTTTTCGGTTTCGGGCGTTTGTCGGTTGAAGGCGGATGACCGAAAGCCGGAAACCGTTGACGAAAATATTTCCAGCCGAGCCAGCTCAGATATGCCAGCGCGAATATCTCCACCACCCAAACTTGCGGGTAGCGCAAAATATCCAGATAGGTGCTGAACATCGCTTGCGGGCTGTTCATAAATTTATACTGCCAAAATGTATTCCAGCCAAACAGCGGATACCAGAATGTTTCGGTGTGATACCACATATGGTCAGCCAGCAGATGGGTGTTGAACGCCAGCACATACGGCAGCGCGCGCCGCAGCCACAGCAACGCTACCACCAGCGCCAGCGTGTGAACCAGCAGCGAGTGGGCGATATTTTGGGTGGAGTGCGAATCGGTGAACACGAGTAGCGCCAACGGTTTGTCAATCACATCGGGCAGGAGCGCCGCGCCCGCCAATCCGCGCCAATCCGGTTCGTCATCCCACAGATGGCGGCTCAACAGCCCAACAGCAATATGTCCCGGTGGCATCATAGGGGATGATCTTCCTTTTCCACAAAAATTCGGGCGACCTGCGCCGCCCGCCGGGTAGTATAGCGATTGTGTTCGGTTGTGGCAAGCTAACGGCGGATGTCCAGCCGTTGGATGACGGGGGTGCGGAAGATGATGCTGTGTGCGGTTGTCTCCCACTCGGTGACGGTGATGTCATCGGCGCGGATGGCGGCGGGCGCGAGCGGTTCCGGGCTGTGAACGTGCCACGTCAGCGTGTCGTATGGCGGGGCGTATTCGCCCCGGATGCGGGTGGTGATGCGGATGCCGGTCTCGCCGGTGCGGGCGATGAAGCGGGTCAATTTGTAGCGCCCGCGCCGGTATTCTTTCCCTTTGCCGTCGTCTTCATACAGCCGACTTTCACCGCTGCCGACATAAAAATGCAGATGCACGGTCGGCAGGGTTGCGGCTTGGTCGGTGTGCTGGATGAGGTCCCATTGGGGGATGATGGCGCCCGCGCGGACGAATATCGGCGGCGGGTCGGTGAGTTTTGCGGAAACGGAGACGGATTGCCCGCCGCTGAATCGTTCATCGTTCCAAAAATTCACCCATTCCGCGCCGGCGGGCAGATACACCGAGCGCGCCTCGGTGTTCGGGGTCAATATCGGCGCAACCAGCAGATGACTGCCGAGCATGAATTGGTCATCCAGCGAATGGGTGTGCGCGTCGTCCTGAAATTCCATCAACATGGGGCGGACAATGGGCAGCCCTTCGGTGGTGGCTTGTTGTAGTACGGTGTAAAAATAGGGCAGCAGCCGGTAGCGCAGTTCGATGGCGCGGCGCGAGATGTCCTCCACCTGCTCCCCGAATGACCACGGTTCCTGACGCGGGAAAGTGTCGGCGCAGTGGACGCGGAAGAGCGGGAAGAACGCGCCCAGTTGCATCCAGCGGGCGAAGAGTTCCGGGGTGGGCGTGCCGAAAAATCCGCCGATGTCCACGCCGCTGAACGGCACGCCGGACAACCCCAATTGCAGCACCATGCTCAAACTGAGCGCCAGATGTTCCCATGTACTTTCGATGTCTGCCGTCCACACGGCGGCATAGCGTTGGATGCCGCTGAAACCGCTCCGGCTCAGCACAAACGGGCGGCGATTGGGGCGCAGCGTGCCGATGGCATCGTGGGTGGCACGCGCCATCTGCAAGCCGTAAACGTTGTGCATTTCGGCGTGGGTGGCGAAACGCCCCTCGAAATCATGCAGGATGGTGCGCGGCAGGGTGGGGTCGCCGTACCCGAAGAGCGCCGGTTCGTTCATATCCGTCCAAAAACCGGCGACGCCGTCATCCACCAATTGCCGCAGATTTTCGCCCCACCAGATACGCACCTTCGGATTGGTGAAATCGGGAAAGTAGCAATCGCCGGGCCACACCGGACCTTTGAACACCGTTTCATCGGGCAGTTTCAGGAAGACATCCTTTTTCAACCCGTCTTCCGCTGTGTCGTTGAGCCGGTCGGCTTTGATGCCGGGGTCGAGAATGGTGACAATCTTGAATCCGTCGGGGCGCAGTGTTTTTATCATCTCCGCGGGGTTGGGAAAACGCTTTTTATGCCATGAAAATACACGATAATCCTGCATGTAATGGATATCGAGATAGATGGCATCGCAGGGGATTTTGCGCCGCCGAAATTCTTTCGCCAGCGTCAGCACTTCTTCTTCCGATTTATAGCTCCAGCGGGCTTGCTGAAAGCCGAGCGTCCACAGTGGCGGCAGGGGCATTTTTCCCGTCAAATCTGAAAATCGCGCCAGCACGTCGCGCAGGTGGGGACCAAAAATAAAGTAGTAGCGCAGTTCGCCGCCGTTGCCGGAGATGGTGGCGGCGTGAGGTTGTGCCGCGCCCAAATCCAGATGGGCGAGCCGGCTATTGTCCCAGAAAATACCAAAAGCGCGATTTTGATTCAGGCTCACCCACCACGGATGCGCCTGATAGAGGGGGTCGGTGGCGGTGCGGTAATGTCCGCCGGGGTCGCGCGCCCAAACGTGGAAGGCGTGTCCGCGCAAATTGAGCGGCGTGGCGTGTTCGCCCAGCCCGAATACGGGCGCGAAGGGGGGCAATGCCCGCCGGACGCTCTGCCATTCGTCATTCCAGCCGATGCCGCCGCTGTCGAGGTTGATGGGTTGCCCGGCGGCATCCAGAAAATCAATGAAGCCGTTGGCGTGATGCACCCGCACGGTCAGCGCGGCGGTGGTGATGAGCAGGGCGGTTTCATCTTTTGAAACGGTGATGTCCGGCGGTGTCCAATCGGCAACCGAGGGCAGAATGGCGTATGAAAAAGGGGCGGGGAAGGTGCTGTGGTCGGGGTTGAAGCGCACCCGCACAATTTCGGGGGTCAGCACGGTCAGTTCGATGTAACCGTGTTCTGCCACCACCAGCACGGTGTTTCCCTCTTCCCGCCATGATTGAATCTCGCCGGGGGTGTGCAGGTCGGCGAAATTCGGCGGCGCGGGCAGGGGCGCATTGCTCGCTTTGATGGCTTGCCACCAAACGCCCAGCCCGTCATGGGGATGAAACGGGTCGGCGAATTTCAGTTCGGCGTGCGCCTTTTGGATGCTGTACCGCGCACTGCGCAACAGCATCGGCAGCCCCAATGTTTTCAGTGAAAATTTGATTGTTTTCAGAAAATCAGATGCGTTGGGCATAGATTATTCGCCGCTGTTCGGTTCTATGGTTTCGGTTATCCATTGGATGGGGTCAACGGCAATGCCGCCGATGCGCATTTCCCAGTGCAGGTGTGGACCCGTGACCAGCCCGGTGTTGCCGGTGTACCCGATGAGGTCGCCGGGTTCAAGCCGGTCGCCCACTTTCACCACCGATTGACTCTGATGCCAGTAGCCGGTATACACCCCCAGCCCGTGGTCAATCAGCACGGCATTTCCGCGCACGTTCAATTTTTCTGCCAGTACCACCGTTCCGGCGGCGGGGGCATAAATCGGCACGCCATTTCCGGCGAAATCACTGCCGGCGTGATACCCGTTGACGGGTCCGCCGCCGTAACTGCGGCGTGTGCCGAAATAGGAGGTGATGTGCGGGTTGGCGATGGGGTACAAAAATGCTCCCTGCCATTGTTTTTCCGGGGTGGCTTGCATCCAGAGCGCCGCCAGTTTTTCCGCTTCCGCTTTGATGACATCCGGCGCGAGCAATCCTTCCCGTCCCGGTTGGGGGATGATGGTCTCAGTGGCGTAATCGCCCGCGCTGACGACCACGTCTTGCGCCACCGATGTTTCCGTGCCGTCGGGCAGGGTGGCGCGGAAGGCGAGCGAATACAGCCCCACTTCGCTGAGCGCGTGAATGCCCACCACGCCCCAATAATGCCGTCCGTCGTTGCCGCTCAGCGCGACGGGGCGGGTTTCAAAATCGGCGGTGAGGGTGGCGGTGGTGTTCAGCGTCACCGAGACGAGCAGCGTTTTTCCCTGCGCGATGGGATTGTGCGACAGGGTGATTGACTCGAAGGGGGCGGGCAGAGGGTAGCTGACCGGGGTGGGTTGTGTGCCGGGAATGACCAGCACTTGCCCCACTTCAATCAAATTAATATTGGCGATATTGTTTTCCTGCGCCAGACGATTGGTGCGCATGCCAAACCGCGCGGCAATCGTGCCGAGGGTGTCGCCGGGTTGGACGGTGTATGTTTGGGGCGCAACCTCGGCGGGGAGCGCGGTGTTGTCGGCGGGCACGGCGAGTGTCCGCCCCGCGAAAATCAAATCGGGGTTGGTGATGCCGTTGTATGCCGCCAATTCGGCGATGGTGACATTGTATTTCAGCGCGATTTCCGAGAGGGTATCGCCGACCTGAATGGTGTAGGTGATGTCGCCGCTCTGAGCGGAAACCGGCATCGCCAGCGCAATGAAAATCGCAATGACAGCGGATAATCTGCGCAATAATTTTACCATCTATAGCCCCCGCTCGCCGCGAATATAGGGCACGCCCAACGCTGCCGGTGCGCCCAGCCGTTTCTTTTTGGCGGCGCGCGCGCCCAAAATCAGCGCGATGATGGTCAGCAGATAGGGGGTCATTTTGAGGAAGAATCCCCAGTTGGAGTTGATATACAACGGGTTGACGAAACCGAGCAGGGTTGCCGGTCCCTGCAAATCGAGGATACCGCGTCGCAGTGCGCCGAACAGATACGACCCCACTGCCGCGCGCACCGGGTCCCACTGGGCGAAAATTACCAGCCCGATGGCAATCCAGCCCTGCCCGGAGGTGGTTTGCGCGCTGTACCATCCCGGCGACACGCCCAGGGTGATGGTCGCGCCCGCCAGCCCCGCCAGACACCCCCCGGCGAAGACATACAGGTAGCGCAGCCGGTACACATTCACCCCGACGGTGTCGGCGGCTTCCGGCTTTTCGCCGATGGCGCGCAGGTGCATACCGGGGCGCGTTTTGTAAATGTAGTACCATGTGGCGGGAATGAGCAGGTAGCCCACGTACACCAGCACGTTGAAATCGGCGAAGAAACTGGGTCCGATGAACGGAATTTGCCCCAGCAGGGGGATGGTCAAATCCGGCAGCAGGGGCGGATTTTGTCCTGTCAATCCCTCCCCGAAAACAAGGGCGAGACCTGTGCCCAAAAAGGTGAGCGCCAATCCGCTGACCACTTGGTCGGCTTGAAAATGAATGGTGACCAGCCCGTGCGCCAGACTGAGCGCGCCCCCGGCGAGGACTGCCGCCAGCACACCCAGCCACACATTTCCCGTTGCCAGCGATGCGCTGAAGCCCGCCATTGCGCCCAACAGCATCATCCCTTCCACCCCCAAATTCAGAATGCCGCTGCGTTCGGTCAGAATTTCGCCGATGGTGGCAAACAAAAGCACCGTTCCGGTTGCCATCCCTGCGTGTAAAATCGTTACCAAATTCATACAGTTTCTCCAGAGGTGCGTGTGCGGGTGAATTCGAGTTTGTAGCGTAACAGCACGTCACTGCTGATAATCATGAATAGGATGAAGCCTTGCAGCAACATCGCCAGCCCGGAGGGTTGAATTTCGCGTCCGGCTAAAATCAAGCCGCCGAACAAAATTGCCACCGGAATGACTGCGAAGGGGTTCAGTTTTGCCAGCCACGCGATGATGATGCCCGTGAAACCATAGCCCGGCGAGATGCGCTCTTGCAGGCGGTGTACCACGCCGGTGATTTCCGACATCCCCGCCAGCCCCGCCAGCGCGCCCGAAACAATCATCACCAGCACGATGTTGCGCACGATGTTCAATCCGGCGTAATGCGCCGCGTGCGGGTTGTCGCCGATGAGTTTGATTTCATACCCCCAGCGACTGCGCTCTAAAATCCACCAGACGACCACCACCATCACCAGCCCGAAGACGACGCCCAGATGGAGGGTCATGCCGGAAATGCGTTCCAAGCCGATGTTTTTCAGAAAGCCGGTGATTGCCGGATTGCCCGTTTCCATGAAAGTTTTGTACGGGCGGGCGTAATCGGTGAGGCGGGGCAGCCACGCCGATTTCGGGAAGGTGGGCGTCATCTGGAAACCGGCGTCGCTCCATTTGTTGAAAATCCAAAAGTTGTTCCAGAAAATGGCGACATAGTTCAGCATCAGGGTGGTGATGATTTCATTAATCTCGAATTTGGCTCTCAGATAGCCGGGGATGAAGCCGTAAATTGCGCCGCCGATCATACCCATCACCGCCATCAGGGTGATGGTGACGAATCTCGGTGCATCCGGCGGGACAATGGGGATGAGGACGACCAGACTGGCGGCGAATGCGCCGGCATAAAATTGCCCTTCCGCACCGATGTTCCACAGCTTCATTTTGAAGGCAACGGTACATGCCAGCCCCACTAAAATCAGCGGCGTGGCTTTGACCAGCGTGTCGGAAAATACCGCCCAATTGCCGAATGCGGCGGTGTAAAAATATTTCCCCACCACCAGCGGTTCGCCGCCCACCAGCTTTAAAAGGATGCCGCTGATGACGAATGAAATTACTATCGCGCCGAGTGAGATGACAAACGGATACCAGCGGGGAACATCTTCAATACGTTTTGTAAAGGTTAGTCTGAATGGCATAAAATTTTCCTGTGCTCACAAATTGAAACAGCAATATTTCAAAAAGTGTTTTTCACCTTGTTTTCCGGGTGCGATTGGCTCATTGCGCGTTTGCGGACGGTTGGGGTTCCCGCCGCGAGCCGGTCATCATCAACCCGATTTCCTGAATATCGGTTTCCTCCGTAGAGACGACGCCCATGATTTCCCCTTCGTAAATCACGGCGATGCGGTCGCTGAGGGTGAACAATTCTTCCAACTCTTCCGAAATGAGCAGGATTGCCGCCCCGGCTTCCCGTTGTTCCAGCAACAGGGTTTGAATGGATTCAATTGCGCCCACATCAAGCCCGCGTGTCGGCTGCACGGCGACCATCATTTTGGGTTCTGCGGAGATTTCACGGGCGAGAATGACTTTTTGCAGGTTGCCGCCGGATAATTTTCGGGCGGGGACGCGCACGTTGGGCGCGAGGATGTCGTATTTCTTTTTCAGTTTTCGGGCGAAATTCCGCGCCTTCAAAAAATCAATTGACCAGCCATTGCCCACCGGCGCGTGGCGGTAGTTTTTCATGATGGTATTTTCGGTGATGCTCATGTTGGGCGCAGAACCGACCTTCCCCCGGTCTTCGGGGATGTGCGCCACACCGTTGTTGATGGCGATGATGGGCGGGCGATTGGCGATGTCCACCCCGTTGACGGTGATTTTGCCGGTGCAGGGGCGCAACCCGGTGATGACTTCCGCCAGCTCGCTTTGTCCGTTGCCCGCCACGCCCGCGATGCCCAGAATCTCGCCGCTGCGCACGGAGAGCGATATACCGCGCAGGGCGGGGACGCCTTTTTTGTTGTGGGCGGAGACGTTTTCCACTTTCAGCACCACGTCGCCCGGTTCCCGCCGCGATTTTTTCACGCTGAAAACCACTTCACGCCCAACCATCAGTTGCGCCAGCTTCGCGGGGGTCAGCCCGGCGGCGTCAATCCCTTCGGCGGTGACTTTCCCTTTGCGCAAAACGGTCACCCGGTCGGCAATTTGGGTCACTTCATGCAATTTATGGCTGATGAAGATGACGGATTTCCCTTGCTCGGTCATCGCGCGCAGGGTGTTCATCAGGTCGTCAATTTCCTGTGGGGCGAGGACGGCGGTGGGTTCATCCATAATCAGGATGTTCGCGCCGCGATAGAGCGTTTTCAGAATTTCCACCCGTTGCTGTTCGCCCACGGAAAGCTGCCAGATTTTAGCCGTGGGCGGCACGCGCAACCCGAATTGTTCCTGCAACTCCAGAATCTTTTGGTCGTATTTTGATAGGTTCAAAAAGAATTTCGGGTCATCCAGCCCAAGCAGGATGTTTTCGGTGACGGTTTGGGTGGGCACAAGCATAAAATGCTGGTGAACCATCCCGATTCCGGCAGCAATGGCATCTTTGGGGGAGTTGAAGCTGACGGGCTTCCCATGCACTCGAAGGATGCCGCCGGTTTGTTTGTACAATCCGGCGAGGACGTTCATCAGTGTGCTTTTGCCCGCCCCGTTTTCGCCCAGCAAAGCATGGATTTCGCCTTTTTGCAGGGTGAAATTAACATGGTCATTCGCCAGCACCCCCGGAAAACGGACAACGATATCGTGCATTTCTACCGCGTGGGTCATAGGCTTATCCTTTTTGAAAGATGGTATTTGCCACGTATCGCCAATAGTGCGTGACAATTGGCGGCAACTGGCAAATAAAAAGAAGGGGGCGAACATTGCCGGGCAAGTTTCGCCCCCTTCTTGTGGGTTACTGTATCGCTATTTCAGTTCAGGCAGTTCGGCGGTGATGTTTTCATTCCACCAGTACATACAGGTGTTACACGGGCTGCCAAATTCTTTGAAGCCGTCGAGGTCGGCTTGTTCGAGGCTTTTGCCTTCCGGAACGACGATGTTGCCCTGATTGTCTTTGATGGGTCCTTTGAAGACGTCAAAGCGGGTGAATTCGCCTTTCAGCATTTTGTCGAGCGTGCTTTTCACCAAGTCGAGGTCTTCTTTCGGGAGTTCGGCGACGCCGGGTTGCAGCGTTTCGCCTTCCATGAAGCCGTACAGCCCCAAGCTGCCGCTGTCGGCGTCAAAGTATTCCCAGCCGCCTTTCCATGTGCCGGCGCGGGATGCTTCCACGATGCGGGCGTATTCCGGTCCCCAATTCCAGTACATGGAAGTGAGGCAGGTATCCAGCGTGCAGTTGCCTTTGTAGTCATAGGTGATTCCCCATTTGCCTTCGGGCGCGACTTCGGCGGGGGCGGGGGTGTCCGCACCGGTCATCACAACGTCTGCGCCCGCGTCAAACAGCGATGAGGCGGCTTCTTTTTCCACGATGGGGTCGTGCCAGGTGAAAATCCAGCGCACATCGAGGGTACATTCGGGGCAGGTTTTCTGGATGCCGAGCGCGAAGGCGTTGCCCAGCCGCAATTCTTCGGGGATGGGGAAGGTGGCGATATAGCCGATTTTGGTGCTGCCGTCCATTTTTGCGCGTGACCCGGCGAGCATCCCGGCGAGATATTTCATATCTTCCATCGCGCCCATCAGGTTGCCGAAGTTCGCTTCATTCGATTTGAACCCGGTCAGGTGGATGATGTCCACATCGGGGAATTCTTCCGCGACGATTTCAGAGGCATCCATATACCCAAACGAGGTGGTGAAGATGACATCGAAGCCTTTGCGCGCCAGAGAGCGAATCACTTGTTCGGCATCCGCGCCTTCAGCAACTAATTCGACGTATGCGGTGTGAACGTTGTCCACATTTTGTTCCACATATTGCCGACCAACATCGTGTGCCTGCGTCCAGCCGCCGTCATCGTGCGGACCAACATACACAAATGCCACGTTGTATTTGCCTTCTTCAATGGCGGGGATTTGATATTTGCCCACGGTTTCGGCGGTGGGTTGTTCCGCGGGTTGTTCGGCAGCGGGTTTTTCTGCTGCCGGCGCGGTGGGTTCTTCGGCTTTGTTGCCGCCACATGCAGCGGTGAACAGCACAAGCGTCATTACAGCAATTAACAGGGAGATAATACGTTTCACGACAGTCTCCTCCTCAGGTGTGTGAAAGGGTTTGAAATAACAGAAAAATCTAACGGGTTGTAAAAACAATTTTCGGTAGTGCGTACCTCCTTCTTCGGGAAATGATTCATATTTAACCTAAAATTTCGGATTTTGTCAATCATTTGTTTTACGCAATTTAAAATTTGGCGCATTCAACAATGTGGCAATTGTGGTATGCCCCCACCCCCCGATATCCTCCCCCAAATCCGGGGGAGGGGGGACACAGGGGGGGATGGGGAAATTTCAAATATTGGTTGTATCTATACAGGGGTGTCATTGCGAAGCCCGTAGGGCTGAAGCAATCCCCACTATTCAACCCGGAGATTGCACCCTTCGAGCATTTTCAACTTCGCTTCGCTCGCAATGACATTTGTCACACTGATGGCTGTATAGTCACTATTGGTTTTTGACAACAAATCAACTGTTTCGATTTATCAAATCCGCTCCTGCGTAAGGTGACTC
>JAJRSQ010000235.1 GCA_024278725.1 Chloroflexota bacterium | reverse complement strand
TGGCGCATTGAAACGCAATCGTCTGCCGCCAAAGAAACGGAGGAAAAACCGGAGCCTACGCCCGCGCCGAAAACCCGTCGCAAACGCAAAAAGTCGCGCGCCCGCGCGGCAACGCCCAAAGCCATCGGCAACCGCCTCACCGCCCCGGAATCATGGGAAACGTGGCTCGGCGGCTCCGGGCTGGCGATGGCAATCATCCTCATCATTTTGACCTTCGACTTTGTGCCGGTGCAATTCGATTGGGCAACCGGACGATACAGCCTGCTGTGGATGTTGAGCATCACTTATGTGATGGGACTTGCCATTGCACTGGCAGATTTGGCGGTGAAACAACCGAACTGGGCAGAGTCTCTCAATTGGGCGCGGGCGGTGATGCTGTATCTGGTCACCTCGCTGGGATATGCCGCATTTTACGTGCTGGTTCACACCCAACAACGGAGCGCCCTGCTCAACGGGCAACTCACCGATGCGCTGACGGCGGCAAACAAACTGTTCAGCATCCTCACCGGATTTTACATCGCCCTGTTTGTGCTGATTCTCATCTTCGCGGCAATGCTCTCGCAACAGCGGACGCGCGGTTTGCGCGGCTGGCAAGCGGGTAATTGGTGGCTCTACCCGCCGATGATTGCCGCCGCCGTACTCATCATCGGGTTCAAAAATATCAACGTGGTGAAAGCGGACACCTTCCTGAAAGAAGGCGACCGCTACCGCGCGGCGCAACAATGGGACAACGCCATCAAAATGCACTCGGCGGCGGTGGCGGCGGATTCAGATGAGGACTTTTTCTACCTGATGCTGGCGCTCGATTACCAGCTTCAAGCGCAGGACGGGCGGCTCGACCCCGCCGTGCGCCAACGTGCGTGGCTGGAAGGGGAAAAGGTCGCGCTGGATGCCCGGCGCATCAATATTTACAACCCGGACAACACCGGCAACATGGGGCGATATTATTTCACCCTGGGGCAGGTGCTCGACCCATCTTATTTCGACAAAGCGCAATCATTCTTTGAAAAAGTGATTCAGCTCGCGCCGCAAAATGTGCAATATTACAATTTACTGGCTCAAACCTTTTACATCCAAAATGATTTCGACACCGCCATCGACTGGCTCAACAAATCCATCGCGCTGGACAGCGAATATCCCCCCACTTGGTTGCAACTGGGCGACACATACGCCGCCAAATCGGATGTGGATGCCGCGCTGGCGGCGCATAAAGAAGCCATCGCGCAGGATGCGCCCGCCTTCGCCGATGCCAACTTCGACAGCCGCCTGAATTTTTATATCTCCGCCAATCGCGGCGATGACATCATCGCGGCGTTGAACCAATACATCACCGACCGACCGGCGAAAAATAAAGCTCAAACCAACAGAAATAACCAAACGCTGTGGGCAATCGGACACACATACCGGCGGATGGGTGTCATCACCCAAGCGACCAAATATATTGAACAGGCAATCTCGCAGGGGTATCAAAACGGGCAGGCAATGGCGGAATTGGGCGACATCTATCTGTCCCAACAGCAGTACACCCAAGCCGAAAATTTATACAAGCAAACATTGACGAAAAACAATGTGAACCCCGCGCAGGTGTTGAGCAGTTTGGGCTACATTTACGCCCAAACCGGACGCATTCAAGAAGCCATTGACGCGAATACCCAAGTGTTGCAATACGTTCCCAACGATTATGACAGCCATAAAAATCTGGCGCTACTCTACCAGCAACAGGGACAGCTTGACCAAGCGATTACCCACGCGCAATCGGCGTTGCAGGTTGCCCCCGAAAATGTGAAAGCGGATTTGCAAACCTATATTGACCAACTGAAAGCCGCAAAAGGGCAATAACGATGAGCGTTCTTTCGGAAAAAATCGCCGCCAAAACCGCCACAATTGGCGTGGTGGGGATGGGATATGTCGGGCTGCCGCTGGCAGTCGGGTTCGGCGACATCGGCTTCCCCATTTTGGGGATAGACTTGAGCGCTGAAAAAGTTTCGCAGTTGAACAACGGCATCAGCTACATCCCCGATATTCAGTCGGCGAATATTGCCGCGCTGATTGCCGCCAACCGTTTCCGCGCCGATACCGATTTCGCCGCGCTCACCGCCGCCGATGCCATCTTCATCTGCGTGCCCACCCCGCTGGACGCGCAAAAAGGTCCCGACCTGCATTTTGTGCAATCCGCCGCCGCCAGCATCGCCGAGCATTTGCGCCCCGAACAGCTCATCATCCTGCAAAGCACCACCTACCCCGGCACAACCACCGAAGTGGTACTCCCCCTGCTGGCGCAATCGGGGCTGACGGTGGGACGAGACTTCTTTCTGGCGTTTTCACCGGAACGGATTGACCCCGGTCATACCGGCAGCAGCGGGTACAATGTCCACAACACGCCGAAAGTGGTCGGCGGCGTGACGCCCGAAGGGACGCAATTGGCGGCGCAACTTCTCTCGCAACTGACCCCCCACATTCATCCCGTGTCATCTCCCGCCGTGGCAGAAATGTCGAAATTGCTGGAAAATACTTTCCGCAGTGTCAACATCGCCTTGGTGAATGAGCTGACACTGTTGAGCGACCGGATGGGGATTGACATTTGGGAAGTGATTGACGCCGCCAAAACCAAACCCTTCGGCTTCATGCCTTTTTATCCCGGTCCCGGCGTCGGCGGGCACTGCATTCCGGTTGACCCGTACTATCTGGCGTGGAAAGCGCGCGCCTTCGATTTCCACACCAAATTCATCGAATTGGCGGCAGAGGTGAACAGCGCCATGCCCTATTTCACCGTCGAAAAAATCATCCACGGATTGAACGACATCGGAAAGACCATTCGCGGCGCAAATATTCTGGTGCTGGGGGTGGCGTTCAAACGGGATATTGACGATGCCCGCAACTCGCCCGCGCAACGGGTGATTGAGCTGTTGCTGGATGCGGGCGCGTCGGTGGTGTACCATGACCCGTTTGTGGGCGAATTTTCGGTGGGCGGAAATGTTTTCTCGCCGCAACGGGTGGACATCCCCCGCGTGGATTTGACGACGGAAACCCTCGCCCGCGCCGATTGCACCGTCATCACCACCGGACATTCCGGCATTGATTATCGCCGGGTTGCCGAAAACAGCGCCTTGGTCTTCGACGCCGTCAATGCTACCGGAAATTTGGCGCATGAACGGGGGAATATTTTGCGTTTAGGCTCAAATGGGATTAAGATTAGCAAGTAGGTATTTTCACAATTCTAAACAGTCGAATCTCGTCTACAGAGGAGGTAGATATGTCTGGGAAAGTTGTAAAAGTAGCCGTAACCGGCGCCGCCGGTCAAATTGGATACGCCTTGTTGTTCCGTTTGGCATCCGGGGAAGTTTTTGGTCCTGATACCAAAGTTGATTTGCACCTGCTGGAAATCACGCCGGTGCTGCCCGCGCTGGATGGTGTGGTGATGGAATTGAACGACTGCGCCTTCCCGCTGCTGAACAATATTGTGGTGACCGACAGCGCCGAAACCGCATTCGATGGGGTGAACTGGGCATTGCTGGTCGGTTCCAAACCGCGCGGCAAAGGTATGCTCCGGGGCGACCTCATCCGCGAAAATGGTCCCATCTTCACCGCGCAGGGCAAAGCGTTGCTCAAAGCCGCCGATGATATTCGCGTGCTGGTAGTCGGCAATCCGGCGAACACCAATGCGCTCATCGCCTATAACAACGCGAAGGACATCCCCCGCGAGCGGTTCGCCGCGATGACCCGCCTTGACCAAAATCGCGCGTACAGCCAGCTCGCCGCCAAAGCGGGCGTCCCCGTCACCGCGGTGAGCAATGTGACCATCTGGGGCAACCACAGCGCCACCCAATACCCCGACGCCTTCAACGCGAAAATCAACGGGAAACCCGTGCCGGAAGTCATCACCGACCACGATTGGCTGCGCGATGAATTCATCACCACCGTGCAGAAACGCGGCGCCGCCATCATTCAGGC